>SLDI01000636.1:0-12934 GCA_007125385.1 Phycisphaeraceae bacterium
GAAACGCCCGGCGAGGCGGCGTCGGCCGAGCAGTGGCTCGACGCCATCGAGGCCCGGGCCCGCGACCTTGACACCCTGCGCGCCGAGGTCGCGCTGCTGACCGTCCAGCCGCTGCTGGGCGACCGTCAGTGGCGCTTCGGCAACCTCGTCTACCACGCCGGCCCGCCGGCGCGCTTCAACCTGCACTTCGACCGCCGGGCTGCCGACGAGCACCTGGTCGAGGACGATCAGCGCTGGATCTTCGACGGCCGATGGCTGGCCGAGCGCCTCGAGCAGCGGCGGCAGTTTATTCGGCGCGAGCTTGTGCCCCCGGAGCGCGCCGGCGAGGACCTGCTGCGCCTCGGCGAAGGCCCCTTCGTGCTGCCGCTGGATCTCGAGCGCGAGACGGTGATGCAGCGCTTCGAGGTGAAGCTGATCCAGGAGCAGGGCGACCCGTTCGCCGACGAGCGCGAGGGCGTGCCGGCGTTCGAGAACACGGTGCGCCTGCGCCTGACCCCGCGCGAGGGGGTCGAGGTCGAGCAGTCGCGCATCGACCTGTGGTACGACCGCGACCTGCTGCTGCCGGTGCGGGCCTTCACCGTGCGCGATGAGGATGGCCGGGAGTCGGTGATCAGCCTGCGCCGTTTCGAGACCGGCTTCGAGGCCGATGAGCAGACGTTCAGCACCGAGCCGCCGGACGAGCCCGGCTGGCAGGTCGTCGAGCACCGGCTGGAGGACCGCGGCGGCTTCGGCGGCCCCGGACGCGCCCCCGGACGCGAGGGCGGGGCTGACGAACCTGGCGGGGCCGGGGGTGTGGACAGGCCTCGGGGCAGGGATTAAGATCATCGGCTACGGCTTGGCCGGCCGATGCAGTTGTCCGGAGCGGTGGCCGAGTGGCTGAAGGCGACGGTTTGCTAAACCGTTATGGGGGATATCCTCTCCCATCGCGGGTTCGAATCCCGCCCGCTCCGCTTTTCGCATGTCTTCGCATAGCGTCGCACAATGCAAGGGTTTATGAAGGCTGGCCGGCGTGTCGACGCCGGCCAGCCGTTGTGGCCGGCCGCATCGGGTAGCGCCCTTCGGCGCTGCCCGCGCGATCCCGGATCATTCACGACCGCTTGGCCCGTCGCCCGACGTGGGGCAGCGGGCAACGCAAGAGCCGCAGGCCGACCCGGCGCGCAGCACGCCCTTGCCCCCCACGGCCGAACGCGACGATGGCTTCGGTCACGCCGATCCCGTGCTGGCGGGTGTAGCCGGTCAGGGGCGAGTGTGCGGCGGTTGCGGGCGCGGTGTTCATGTCGTGGTCACGGAGGCTCAGTAGCTGAAGCTCCAGTAGCGCTGCGGCGTCACGCCGAGGACGAAGTACTGGAACGCGCCGATGCCGGTCCAGAGGAAGGCCGAGAGCAGCTCACCGAAGATGACGCCCACGGCGATGGGGATGGCGGCGTGGTAGGCGCGGGCGCCGCCGAGCTTGACGATGCTGAGCTTGATGGCCCAGCCGAGCAGGAAGGAGAAGCTGAAGACGAACATGGGCCAAGTGCCCCAGACGAGGAAGATGACCGGGTGCAGGGGCCACCAGGGCAGGCGGAGGCGGGCGGCGGCGGTGACGAGCACGAGGATGAAGCCCAGGCCCATCCATCCGAGGTTGGCGGGCTCGGGGCTGATGAGGGCGAGGCGATCCAGGCCGGTGGCGTTGACGGAGTCGCGGAGTGTTTCCAGGGCGCGGGACTCGGCGACGTGGCCGGCGAGCAGGTCGAAGCCGATGCGGGAATGGCGTTCGCCCCCGCCGCCGGCGACCGTCAGGCCGATGTTGTGATGGATGGTGATGGCGGCGAGGCCGGCGACGAGCAGGCTGGCGACGATCATCACGGTTTTCCAGGGGATGATGCGTCGCGGGCCGTGGTCGCGGCCGGCCTGCTCGGCGATCTTCAGGCCGTTGGTCAGGTAGGGCATGATCGCCTCGCGTGTTTCGCCGGCGAGGATGAGCGTGGCCAGGGCGAGGATGATGTAGCCGACGGGGCCGACGGCCTCGAAGCTGAGCAGGGCCACGAGGATGCCCACCGCCCACCAGGCGGGCTTGATGAGGAAGCAGCCGGTCTCGGCGACGATGCGCGACATGACGAGGAACTTGAGCAGGATCAGCAGCATCAGCGCCGCGCCCAGCGGCCACGCCAGGCCGGCGGTGTGCAGCGTCCAGGTCGCGCCGGCGAGACAGATGACCAGGCCCCAGCCGGCGAAGGTGGCGTAGCGGGGCGTGGCGGTGTCGCGTCGGCGGCCGAGCATCGAGCCGGCGACGTTGGCGTAATAGGCGCGTCCGACGTAGAGGATCATCACCGCCAGGGCGAGAAACGACCCGAAGGCCATGGTGTTGACCTTGCCCGAGCCGATGTAGTCGCGGTCCATCGCCACGCCCTGGGAGATCAGCACCGCGCCGAGCATCATGAAAAGCAGGTGCGCGATGCCGAGGCTGAACGAGACGGTGGTGGTCAGGAAGAGGGTGAAGGCGATGACGACGGGGAAGACGAAGGGCTCGAAGTAGGCGTAGCTGCCGTAAACCCGGCTGGCGTTGGGGAACAGGTCGCGCATCGGGCTGAAGTAGTAGCGCAGGGGGATGTGGAGGTTGCTCGGCAGCCAGTCGACGAGCGTCTGGAGGCCGTTGAGCCCGTGCATGGCGACGATGGCGGTGGCGGCGAGCCAGAAGCCGCGGTGGCGGGCGACGTCCGGAAGCCAGCCCCCGTGCTCGTTGCGGCTGATTTCCTGGACGAATCGTGCCACGGGGTAGGGCAGCATTTCGCGGCGCGACCACTGGGGATGGACGATCAGCGCCAGGCAGAGGCTCGCCAGGCCCAGGAACACGGCGACCGCGCCCCAGAGGCGGATGGTGGGCCACCACGTCGCCCAGTCGATGTCGCCTGGGCGGATCAGCTCCTCGGTCGGCCGGCCGACGATCGCGGCATCGAGCGTCGGGTTGTCGCGGTCGCCGCCGGCCAGCAGCAGGCCCTGCCCGGGAGGCGGCGCGGCGATGTGCTCAGGCAGGGCGCGGGCGAGCAGGGCGCGGTTGGCGCGAATGGTCTGCCACGCGGACAGCTCGCCGGCGCGCGCCTGATCGAGGGTCGCGAGCAGGTCGGCGTCGAGGTCGACGTCGGCGAAGGCGTCGGGCTCGTACAGGTCGGGCCGGGCCAGCACGCGGTTCAGCGCGTTGGGGAAGTCGCGCGCGCTGCGCACCTCGCCGGTGGCGAGCTGGCGTGTCTGGAAGCGGTCCTGCTCATCCATCAACTCCCACAGCCGCGACGGCACGCGTTGCCGTGGCTGATCGTGCCCCGGTGATGCCCCCTGGACGAGGCGGTTGGCGAGCTCGCGGCCGTCGTGCACGTGCTCGCGCGCCAGCTCACCCGAGGCGCCGGGGACGAAGGACATGACGTCGGACTCGATCCACTGCGGCTCGTTCTGGACCCAGTGGGCGGGCAAAGCGACGACGGGGCCGAAGCTGGCGAAGAAGCTGTGGCTGGGCCAGCCGCACGCCGCCAGGGCGATGGCGGTGGCGACGGCGACCTCGGCGGGGGAAAGGGGCAGGCGGCGGCTGAGGGCCCGCGCCAGCGGGTTGATCGCGAACAGCAGCACGCACACGAAGCCGAAAAGAGCGTGCGGCAGGTGGTGGCTGATCAGCTTCGTCTGGCCGATGACCCAGTCGTTGAAGTAGGCGGTGGCGGCGAGCGCCAGGCCCAGCGCGAGGCCGAGCGCCACGGCACGAATGGACACGGTGGGCTCCTGGCAAGGTCAGCGGGGCGTGGCGCGGCGCGTGATCCGGGCAGCGCCGCCGGCAATGCGCGCGTCGCGCGACGCACTCAGCGGGCGGCCTCGGCGTCGCGGGCGCGGTGGTAAGGCTCGACGACGTCCTCCCACAGCGCTCGCGTCAGGCGGAAGTCCCAGCCATCGTGGTTGATGTCGGTTTCGCCGCGCGGGCGGCCGTTGGCGTAGCTGATGTAGCCGTGGTCGAGCTTGTAGAACAGGTCGGTGGCGCCGACGCGGATGAGCGCGAGGCACTCGTCCGCCATGTCGCCGTCTTCCCACGCGCCGCCGACGATCATGGCGATCTGGTTGACGAGGTTGGGGCGAAAGCCGGTGTAGGCGTAGGTGATGGAGCTGCGTGGGCCGCTGCCGTCGCGGCCGTCGAGCTCGTGGAGCATGCCGCGCTGGCCGACGTTGGGCAGGTCTTCGGCGCCGGAGGCGATCCGGCCGGCGCCCTGATAGCCCTCGCCGTCGTTGAGCCCGGGCGAGACGGTGCCGCCATAGGTGTGCGTGGTCAGTTGGTGGTAGATGCGCATCGACTCGTCGAGGCGCACGCCGTGGATGGCGTAATCGCGCACGGCGTGCTCGATCTGCTCGGCGGTGGGAGCGTCGGCGTCGGGGTTCTCGCGGGCGTAGGCGAAGGTGCGGGCGGTGTTGTCGAGCCCGGCGGCGCGCAGCTCGTCGGTGAAGGCGTCATGGTCGTAGTTGTCGAGAAAGTCGTAGGCCTCGTCGGCGCCGCCGAGCCAGATGGTGCCGACGATCATCATGCCGATCATGCCTTCGCGGAAGTTGGGGTTCCACCCGCGTGCCAGGCCGGTGCCACCCATGAGATCGGTGTTCTGGCCGTCGGCGTTGCCGGCGTCGGAGGTGGTGTAGGCCGAGGCGATCATCGCGGCGCGCATGAGCAGGTCGACGCGGTGCTTTTCGTCGTCGGAGAGCTGATCCCAGAGCCGCGGCGTGTCGCGGATGAGGATCGCCGAGCCGGTCCAGAGCCGCTCGTGCTGGCTGCCGTAGCCGCCGGCGGCGACGAGGCAGCGGTCGGGCTCGAGCACGCGGCGGAACTGGCGCATGAGCAGGCGGTCGGCTTGCTCATGGCCCTGCCAGGCGGCGACGGCCTTGACGACGGTCTTGCCGCCGCACCACGCCCCGGTCGTGTGGGCCGAGCGATCGTGGGTGTAGAAGTAGACGTGGCCCTGAGCGCGCTCGCGGGCGGTGTCGAGCGCCTCATCGGGCACAGGCGGCAGCTCGGGGCGGGCGGCGGCGTCGGCCAGGGTGTGGCCGGCCGCGAGCCACAGGCCGAGGAGGGCGGCGGAGACGAGCGGCAGGATCAGGTGCGGGGCGTTCATGGGGGGTCCTGGCAGGGGAGAGCGATGGGCACATCCATCAGTACTGGACCGAAAATTCAATCACGGCTAGCGTACCAGCCGGCACCTCTGCGTCAATCGGTCGCCACCGGCGGCGGTTCGGCGACACCGCCTGGCCCGGCGCGCCCGGGCGCGCCGGGGGCGAAGGAGGGTGTGGGCCATGGCGAAGCACAATGTCGTATCCCTTCACGCTCATGACGCCGGTCGAATGGTCGAGCCTCGCGGCTGCGCCGGCGCGGCCCACGTTCCTCACTGGACGCCCGGCCCGACGACGAGCGCGCCCGAGGCGAGCTTGATCCCGCAACGCCCCGAACCCGAGGACCGCCCATGAAAGCCGTCGCCGTATTCCCCGAGCAGCGCCAGGTGCGCCTGATCGATCGTGACGACCCGGGCGCGCCCGCGGCCGGGCAGGCCCGCCTGAGCATGTGCGCGGTCGGTGTGTGCGGCACCGACCGGGAGATCGCTCACTTTCACTACGGCACCCCGCCGCCGGGCAGCGATCACCTGATCCTTGGCCACGAGTGTCTGGCGCGGATCGAAGAAGTGGGCGACGGTGTCGACGCGTTCCGCGCCGGTGACCTCGTCGTGCCGCTGGTGCGGCGCGTGTGCCCGCACGAGCGCTGCCGCTCCTGCCGCGCCGGCCGACAGGACTTCTGCTTCACCGGCGACTTTACGGAAGCGGGCATCAAGGGGGCGCATGGGTTCATGAGCGAGACGTGCGTGGAGTCGGCCGACTATCTCGTGCCCGTGCCGCGGGAGCTGGAGGCCTGTGGCGTGCTGGTCGAGCCGTTGTCGATCGCCCAGAAGGCGTTGCAGCAGGTGTGGCAGGTGCAGCAGCGTTTGCCGTGGTCGTGCGACCCGCGGGTGGACCGGGAGAAGGCGTGGTGCCACCGCGCGGTCGTGCTCGGGGCCGGGCCGATCGGGCTGCTGGGGGCGATGACGATGGTGGCGGCCGGGTTCGAGACGTATGTCTACTCGCGCGAGCCGGCCGACAGCGACCGGGCGGAGCTGGTGCGCTCGTTCGAGGGGCAGTACATCAACTCGCAGGAGACGCCCGTGGCGCAGCTCGCCGAGCGGCTGGGCGAGATCGACGTGGTGTATGAGGCGACGGGTGCCTCGGGCCTGGCGTTCGCGGCGGTGGAGCGCCTGGGGGTCAACGGCGTGTTCGTGCTCACCGGCGTGCCGGGCGAGAAGTCGCCCGAGGCGGTGGAGTCGGCGCGCATCATGCGCCGCCTCGTGCTCCAGAACCAGGTGATTTTCGGGACTGTCAACGCGGGGCGCTCGGCGCATGAGGACGCGGTGCGCGACCTGGCGGTCTTCGCCAGGCGCTGGCCGGGGGCGCTCGAGGCGCTGATCACCGACCGCATCACGCTGGCCGAGGTGCCGGATGTGCTCGCGCAGCCGGGTGCGGGGATCAAGACGATAATCCGTTTCTGAAGGCCGAACGGTTGAGCCTTCAATCGCCAAGGAAAGTGACGACCCATGCCGACCAACGATGTCGCCGCCGCCGAGCTTCAGCGTCTGCGTGAAGACGAGCAGCGCGAGAAGAACTGGAAGCGCTGGGGGCCCTACCTCGCCGAGCGGCAGTGGGGCACGGTGCGCGAGGACTACTCGCCCGACGGCTCATGCTGGGACTACTTCCCCCACGACCAGGCCCGCAGCCGGGCGTACCGCTGGGGCGAGGATGGGCTGTTGGGCATCACCGATCGGCAGTGCCGGCTGTGCTTCGCGCTGGCGCTGTGGAACGGGGCGGACCCGATCCTCAAGGAGCGGCTCTTCGGCCTCGGCGGGCCGGAGGGCAACCACGGCGAGGATGTCAAGGAGTGCTACTACTACCTCGACGCCACGCCCACGCACAGCTACCTCAAGGCGCTCTACAAGTATCCGCACGCGGCCTACCCCTACCGCGAGCTGGTCGAGGAGAACCGCCGGCGCGACAAGCAGCAGCTCGAATATGAACTGCTGGATACCGGCGTGTTCGACCACGGCCACTTCGACGTGCTCGCCGAGTACGCCAAGGCCGCGCCCGACAACGTGCTGATCCGCGTGACGGTCACCAACCACGCCGACCACGAGGCATCGCTGCGCCTGCTGCCGACGTTCTGGGCGCGCAATACCTGGCGCTGGGGCTGCGCGCACGAAGGCTGCGAGCCCAGGCCTCACCTGCGGGCCGACGGCCACGCCATCGTGGCCGATCACGTCACGCTGGGGCGCTTCGTGCTGGCGATCGGCGCCGATCCCGCGGGCGCGCCGCCGGAGCTGCTGTTTACCGAGAACGACACCAACGCCCGCCGCGTGTTCGGCATCCAGGCTGGCGAACGCCACACCAAGGACGCGTTTCACGACTACGTGATCCACGGCGACGCCGCCGCGGTGCATCCGGAGAAGCGCGGCACGAAGGCGGCGGCGGATTACCACCTGACGCTACCGGCCGGCGCGAGCGCGACCGTCAAGCTGCGCCTCTACCCTGCCGACGCCGCCCCGGCCGCGCCGCTGGAGGGCGACTTCGACGCCATCTTCACGCAGCGCATCGCCGAGGCGGACGCCTTCTACGACGGCGTCATCCCGGCCGGGCACAGCGACGAGCAGCGCAACGTCGCCCGGCAGGCGTACGCCGGGCTGCTCTGGACCAAGCAGTTCTACCACTACTCGGTAGCTGACTGGCTCGACGGCGACGCGGGCGAGCCCCCGCCGCCCGAGCAGCGCAAGCACGGCCGCAACAGCGGGTGGCCGCACCTGTTCAACCGCGACATCCTCTCCATGCCCGACAAATGGGAGTACCCGTGGTTCGCCGCGTGGGACTCGGCCTTCCACATGATCCCCTTCGCCGAGATCGACCCGCACTTCGCCAAGGAGCAACTGCTGCTGTTCCTCCGCGAGTGGTACATGCATCCCAACGGGCAGATCCCCGCCTACGAGTTCGACTTCTCCGACGTCAACCCGCCCGTGCACGCCTGGGCGTGCTGGGACGTCTACCGCATGACCGCCACCGACGGCCAGCGCGACACACCGTTCCTCAAACGCGCCTTCCACAAGCTGCTGCTGAACTTCACCTGGTGGGTCAACCGCAAAGACCCGCGCGGCCAGCACCTCTTCGCCGGCGGATTCCTCGGCCTGGACAACATCGGCCTGTTCGACCGCTCCCGACCCCTGCCCGGCGGCGGACACCTCGAGCAGGCCGACGGCACCGCGTGGATGGGCTTCTACTGCGCGATCATGCTCAACATGGCGCTGGAGCTGGCGTCGGACGACCCGGCCTACGAAGACCTCGCCAGCAAGTTCTTCGAGCACTTCGTCGCCATCGCCGACGCCATGAACAACCTCGGCGGCACCGGGCTGTGGAACGAGGCCGACGGGTTCTACTACGACCAGCTCCTGTGCGAGGGCGGGCAGCCGCAGCAGTTGCGCGTCCGCTCACTCGTCGGCATCCTCCCGCTGCTGGCGGTCGACATCCTCGACCACGAGCTGATCGACCGCCTGCCGCGCTTCAAGAAACGCATGAACTGGTTCCTGGAGCATCGCCGCGACCTGTTCGACCAGATCGCCTGCCTGCTCGAAAACCAGAACCACAACGGCCTGCTGCTGGCGATCCCCAGCAAGGAGCGCCTGGAACGATCGCTGCGCTACGTGCTCGACGAGGCCGAGTTCCTCTCGCCCTTCGGCATCCGCTCGCTCTCGGCAGCCTACCGCGACGAGCCCTACGAGCTGCACCTGGCGGGCGAGTCGTTTCAATTGCGCTACGTCCCCGGCGAGTCGGACACCTACATGTTCGGGGGCAACAGCAACTGGCGCGGGCCCGTCTGGTTCCCCATGAACTACCTGATCGTCGAAGCCCTGGAGCGCTACCACGCGTTCTATGGCGATGAGCTCACCGTGGAGTTTCCCACCGGCTCGGGCCACCGCATGACACTCGACCGCGTCGCCGCGGAGCTGTCCTCACGCCTCGCGTCGCTGTTCCTGCCGGATGGCGACAGCGCCCGGCCATGCCATGGCGATGAGCGGCCGTACGCCAACGACCCCGCGTGGCGCGACCTCGTGCTGTTCTACGAATACTTCCACGGCGACACCGGCCGGGGGCTGGGCGCCAGCCACCAGACCGGCTGGACGGCGCTGGTCACCTCGCTGCTGCGGCGCAACGCGCACGCGTGAGATGCTCCGCTGGCCCCCGGAAGCCCGGCCAACCTCATGCAACGCCAGGCACGGGAACACCGAGAGCGAACACCCTGTGATCCACCCCTGCAACCAACTGCCGAGCCTCGCTGCCCCTGCGGCGAATCATCCGCTCCAGGGCTGCTCGGCGCTGGGCGGGCCTTCGTGCAGGAACGCCACGAGCAGGTCGCGGCAGGCGTCGAGGTCCTCGCGGTGGACCATCTCGCAGACGGTGTGGATGTAGCGCGTCGGGCACGAGAGGGTGAACGTGCGCAGCCCGGCCCGGGCGCGCTGCATCGTGCCCGCGTCCGTGCCGCCGCGCGGCAGCACGGAGCGCTGGTGCTTGATCTGGTGCTGCTGGGCCAGCTCCTCGAAGCGGTCGAGCAGCGCCAGGTCGCCGATCGACGCCGAGTCCATCACCGTCAGCGTCGCGCCGGCGGCCTGCTGGGTGACGCGCTGGTCCTCCGGCACGCCGGGCGTGTCCACGCAGAGCGTGGTGTCCAGGGCGATGCCGAAGTCGGCCTCGATGCCGTACGCCGCCGCGCCCGCCCCGCGCAGGCCCACCTCCTCCTGCACGGTGAACACGGCGTGGATCTCGGCGTCGTGGTGCTCCAGGGCCTGCAGCGCCCGGATCAGCAGCCAGCAGGCGACGCGGTTGTCCAGGGCCTGGCCCACGACGGTCCGGCCGACCTGCTCGAAGCTCGAGCGCAGCACGACCATGTCGCCGACGCGCACGAGCTGCTTGACCTCCTCCCCCTCGCGGCCGAGGTCCACGACGAACTCGTGGATCTCCGGAACCTTCTTGCGGTCCTCCTCCGAGGCGATGTGGATCGGCTTGCCGCCCGGGTTCAGCACGCCGACGAGATCCTTCGACGGATCGGCCAGGTCGGGGCAGATGGTGCACAGGCGGGCGAAGAGGTTGCGGTTGTCGAACCCGCCGACCGGGTTGAGCCGGATGAACCCGCGGTCGTCGATGTGGCGGACCATGAACCCGATCTGGTCCATGTGGGCGGCGAGCATGACCTTCGCCGGCGCGGCCGGGCCACCGCCGTCGCGGCGTCGTGGCCGGCGAACAGCGATCAGCGAGCCCAGCGCGTCGACGCGGATTTCGTCGACGTGGTCGGCGATCTCCTGGCGGATGAGCTGGCGGATGCGGTGCTCCCGGCCGGGGATGCCGGGCGTCTGGACGAGCGCTTCAAGCAGTTCCATGGCAGTGAATGTAGCGTTGGGGATTGCCCCAAGGCAAACGTGCCCCTTGTCAGGCAGCGGGTCGTGGCCATAATGGGTCAAGCGATGGATGGTCGCCGCGGGCGAGCGTCGCGCTCCCCCCGTCCAGCGTCACAGGAGAGCCTCCATGCCCAGCCGCGCCCTGATCACCGCCTTCGTCATGACCGCGCTTACGCTGCCCCTGCTCGCCCCGGCCGCCGGCGGCGCCGAGCTGACCGCCTGGAACATCGACCTGGTCGAGACCGAGCCGATGTCCCTGCCCGACGAGGCCGTGGCCGAGCTCGACCCGGTGCGCATCGTCGCCGCCCGCAACGGGCTGTTCTCCGGAAAGGTGATGCTCGCCGGCGAGCAGCTCGAGCACCTGCGCGCCATGGCCGGCGACCTGCACCACGCCGACGACGGCGCGGCCATCGACGCCGACGCCGTCACGCTTCGCTACTCCAAGCAGTGGCGCGACATGTCGAGCTGGTATCGGCCGCACGGCCAGGACATGCTCCGCGACGAGCCAGTCGCCGGGCAGGACACGACCGCGCTGTGGATCACCGTCGCCGTGCCCGCCGACGCCGCGCCGGGCCTCTACCGCGGGCAGGTCATCGTCTCGCATCGGGGCACGCAGCTCGAGGTCGACGTCGAGCTCGAGGTCAGCGACTGGACGCTGCCCGAGCCGCGCCACTACACGACCTACATCGACATGGTGCAGGTGCCCGACACGCTGTCGATGGAGTACGACCTGGAGCTGTGGTCCGACGAGCACTGGGAGCTGATCGGGCGCAGCATGGCCCACATGGCCAAGCTGGGCAACCGCACCGTCTACCTGCCGCTGATCGCCCAGACCAACCTCGGCAACGAGCAGTCGCTGGTGCGCTGGGTGCCCGCCGGCGATGGCAGTTTCACGTTCGACCTGTCGCGGCTTGAGCGCTACCTGGACCTGGCCCGCGAGAAGATGGGCGAGCCGGAGCACATCGTGCTCAACGTCTGGGAGGTCTACCAGGAGCCGGCCGAGAACAAGTGGGACGACGAGTGGTGGGAGGGTCTGAGCGAGCAGCAGCGCGACAACAGCTACTTCCGCGGGCTCTACGAGCGCGGCCAGGCGTTGCGCGAGCATCAGGCCGAGGCCGGCCTCGGGCCGCTGGTGAGCATGCTCGACGGCGGCGAGGTCACGACGGTGCCGCTGCCGGCCTACACCGACCCGATCGACGCCGAGCCCTGGCACGCGCTGTTCGCCCAACTGCGAAGCCTGCTGGCCGAGCGCGGGCTCGAGGACCGCATGGTCCTGGGCATGCTCACCGACTCCTGGCCCGACGAGGACGAGGTCCGGGCCATGCACGAGATCAGCGGTGGGCTGGACTGGGTCTCGCACGCCCACTGGAGCGCCGTGCAGCGCCGCGGCGGCTCGGTGCGCGGCGTCACCGGCATCGCCTTTGAAAGCATGGTCTGGGACGTCGAGTATGCCGACCCCGACGAGCCGCGACGCTACGGCTGGCAGCGCGACGAGATCGTGCTCGCCCACTACCGGATGCGCGGCTACAACGGGTTCTACCCCTCGCGCATGCGCACGGTCGTCGAGTCGAACCTGACCGGCGATCAGCGCGGGCTCGGACGCGTCGGCGCCGACACCTGGTGGGCGCTGCGCGACCGCCGCGGCAACCGCCGCGGCACCGCGGCCGAACGCTACCCCGAGAGCCTGTGGCGGAACCTTGACGTACGCGCCTCGCTGCTGGGGCCGGGCCCGGACGGCCCGGTGCCGACGGCGAGGCTGATGCATCTGCGCGAAGGTTTGCAGGAGGCCGAGGCTCGCCTGTTCATCGAGCAGGCGCTGCTTCAGCGCGGCACGTCGCTGGACGCTCAGCTCGTGGAGCGCGCCGAGGCCATCCTCGACGCCCGCCATCGCGCCGCCTGGGCGGAGAACGGCCAGGACGAGGCCGTACTCGAGGAACTGGGCATCGCCGAGCAGCGCGGCCACCAGCAGGCCAGCCACCTCAACGTCTGGTTCGTCGCCTCCGGCTGGCAGCAGCGCACGCAGGAGCTCTACGACGTCGCCGGCGAGATCGCCAGCGCGCTGGGCCAGGCCCGGGCGCGCTGAGCCTTCAGCGCGATCCGGTCATCCGTGGCGGATCGCCATGAAGCACCGACAAGCCGAAGACGGCCTTGCCAGTGGAGGATTTCTCGTCAAGCAGCGCACCGCCGGGCGGGTTCGTCGTGAAAATGGGTGCCACACAGCATCCCGAAGGGTGCTGTGTGCGAACGTCTTGGGCGGTCCGCACACAGCGCCCTGCGGGACGCTGTGTGGCTCCCCGAGAAACCGCTCCCACCGGCCTTGGTGAGAAATCCTCCACTGGCAAGCGGAGTCCGCGGAGCTTGTCAGTGCTCGCGCCGTCGTCGCGACGCGGCAAATCGGCCCCCCCTCACCGCTTGCAAACCTCCGC
>SLDI01000751.1:0-3554 GCA_007125385.1 Phycisphaeraceae bacterium
GAATAAACACGAAGGCCAAGGCCCGGCGCATGTGCGCCGGGCCTTTTTCACGGCCGAACACGGCCAAAAGTCTGGTTCATCCGGCCATTCCGGGGCCGCCGTGACAATGCCACCCCGGAGGGGTGCTGGCTTGTAGCCACGGGTGGAGCGCAGCGCAACCCGTGGTTGTCAGCAGCGTGAACGAACTCCGCCCCGGTAGGGGCGGAGGCGATGCAGCCTGGCATGCTGCCTCTGCCCCTGCGGGGCAGGACGTTTCATGGCCGCATCATCCACGGGTTCCGCTTCGCTCCTACAAGCCAGCACCACTCCGCGGTGGCATGGTCACGGCGGCCCCGGAATGGCCGGATGAACCAGACTTTTGGCCGTGTTCGGCCGTGAAAAAGGCCCGGCGCACATGCGCCGGGCCTTGGCCTTCGTGTTTATTCGTGTTCATTCGTGGCTGGCTTACTTGATCCCGTCCTTGCCGGCCATGTGGATCATCAGGTCGGCCATGCGGCAGGAGAAGCCGTACTCGTTGTCGTACCACGACACGACCTTGAAGAACGTGTCGGACAGCCCGATGCCCGCCCCGGCGTCGAAGACGGAGCTGTTCGTGTCGCCGATGAAGTCGCTGGAGACGACCTCCTCGTCGGTGTAGCCGAGCACGCCCTTGAGCTCGCCTTCGCTGGCCTTTTTCATCGCGTCGCAGATGGCGTCGTAGCTGGTGGGCTTCTCGACCTTGACGGTCAGGTCCACGACGCTGACGTTGACGGTCGGCACGCGGAAGGCCATGCCCGTGAGCTTGCCCGCGAGCTGCGGCAGCACGAGCCCGACCGCCTTGGCGGCGCCGGTGGAGGCGGGAATGATGTTCGCGTACGCGTTGCGCCCGCCGCGCCAGTCCTTGCGGCTGGGCCCGTCCTGCGTCGGCTGGGTGGCGGTGACGGCGTGGACGGTGGTCATCAGGCCCTCGACCCAGCCGAAGTTGTCCACGATCACCTTCGCCAGGGGGGCCAGGCAGTTGGTGGTGCACGAGGCGTTGGAGACGACCTTGTGCCTGGCCGGGTCGAAGTCGTTGTGGTTTACGCCCACGAGCAGGGTGGGGACGGTGTCGGGGCTCTTGGTGGGCGCGGAGATGACGACGCGCTTGGCCCCGCCGCCGTCGACGTGCTTGATCGCGGCGTCGTGGTCGGTGAACAGGCCGGTCGACTCGACGACGTAATCCACGCCCAGCTCGCCCCAGGGCAGCTTGGCGGGGTCCTTCTCCGAGACACACTTGATCTTGCGGCCGTTGACGACAATGTTGTCGCCGTCGGCCCTGACCTCGCCGGGGAACCGGCCGTGGATCGTGTCGTACTTGAGCAGGTACGCCAGGCCGTCGGCCTCGACGAGGTCGTTGACGGCGACGAACTCGACGTCCTTGCGGTCCGCCGCGGCCCGCAGCACGAGCCGGCCGATGCGTCCGAAACCGTTGATCGCAACCTTCAGAGCCATCGCTCTTCTCCCAGGGGCTTGAACAGCACAACAATAAGAAGGACGCCCGCAGGCGGGGCAAGCAGGCGCCAGAAACCGGAAGATAGGGATTTGCCCGCGACTCTGCAAGCGAGCGGGAGGCGCGGACGGCGCGGCGCTTGCCGCCAACCGCCGTCCGGAGCGCGGCGGCTAACGGGCGAGGCGCGTCGGTATCAGCCCCGGCGGGGCGCAGGGTTGTAGCCACGGGTGGAGCGAAGTGGATGGTCGCGCGGCCAAAGTATCCTGCCCCGACAGGGGCAGAGGCAGGATCCGAAGCGGCCTCCGCCCCTGCCGGGACGGATCCATCGAGGCGCGCCCCGCCCACGGGTTCCGCTTCGCTCCACCCGTGGCTACAAGCCATTGCCCCTGCGGGGCAGGTTCAACGCATCGCGGCCAGGTCCACGGGTGCCGGCGTGCTCCACCCGCAGCCAGAGCCCGCCGCCCTGGCCCGGGGCGATCGGGCTCCGGCGATGCTGGCGCCACCGGGGCCCGGGGCCGCTGGCATTGCGGCCGGGAGGGGGCTAAGGTGGTCAAGGTTGGATCGATTCTCGTTTGGAAGGAGTTGCGATGATGATGCGTCCTTTCGCCTTGCTCGTCGGTGCCGTCGCGATGGTTTCGATCACTGCCGGGGCCCGGGCCCAGGAGGTCGTGCACAACGTCAATTCCCAATACGAGCGGGCCCAGCTCGTGCAGATCGCCGACGGTCTGGAGCAGCCCTGGGGCGTGGGCTTCCTGCCCGACGGCCGCTTCCTCGTCACCGAGAAGCCCGGCGGGCTCCAGCTCATCGACGCCGAGGGCACCAAGTCGGAGGTCACCGGCCTGCCGGAGGACATCCTCGCCCGGGGCCAGGGCGGGCTCATGGACGTCGTCGTCCACCCGGAGTATGAAGCCGACGGCAACGGGTGGATCTACCTGACCTACTCCAAGGACAACGGCGAGGGCCAGACCGCCACGGCCCTGATCCGCGCCCGGCTCAACGGCACCGAGCTCGTCGACGTCGAGGAGATCTTCGTCCAGAACCGCTACTCGGGCCCGGGGCGTCACTACGGCTCGCGGGTGGCGTTCATGCACGACGGGACGCTGCTGGTGAGCATCGGCGATCGCGGCGCGCAGCCCCGGCGGGCGCAGGACCTGGCCGACCATGCCGGCACGCTGCTGCGCCTCAACGATGACGGCTCCGTGCCCTCGGACAACCCCTTCGTCGGGCGCGACGACGCGGCGCCGGAGATCCACTCCTACGGCCACCGCAACATCCAGGGGCTGGTCGTGCACCCGGAGACGGGCGAAATCTGGGCGACGCAGCACGGGCCACGCGGCGGCGACCGCATCGACCGCCTCGAAGCCGGCAAAAACTACGGCTGGCCCGTCGCCACCCCCGGACGCGACTACCGCACCCAGGAGCAGTTCGGTGATGGCCGGGCCCACCCGGACATGGTTCCGCCGACGCACGAGTTCATCCCGACGCTCGCGCCCTCGGGGCTGGCGTACGTCGACGGGCGGCACTTCAGCAACTGGGAAGGCGACTTTCTGGCCGGCGGGCTTCGCCCGCAGCGGATCCTGCGCGTGGTGATCGAGGAGGGAACGATCCGGTACACGCACCACGAGGGCGAGGCCATCCCGGTCACCGGGCCTTACGCCGCCCACATCGAGGAGCTGCTGCACGGGGTCATCGGCCGCATCCGCGACGTGCGCACGGGCCCGGACGGGCACATCTACATCGTCAACGACCGGAGCCCCGGCGGGCTGTATCGCCTCGAGCCGCGGTGAGCCGGGGCAATGGCCACGGATGAACACGGATGAGCACAGGCAATGGGCATCCCAGCCGGCCCCACCTTGCCGGGGGGTAAGGCCGCGGTGTCCCCTGCCCCGAAAATCCGTGTCGATCTGTGTTCGTCTGTGGCTGACTTGCTCATCAGTCAGCGTTGTCATACCAGGCCGTGTCCGAAAGAGGGTGCCACTGGCGGCTTGCCCGCCAGTGCCGGGGCGCTGCCTACGCCTCGGGGAAACCGGTGGCGCGGTCCTCTACGTTGTTTCGGCAACCGACGGCTCGGTCGATGCGCCTGAGC
>SLDI01000270.1:0-3554 GCA_007125385.1 Phycisphaeraceae bacterium
GCCGTGGCGCTGGATGATGAAGATTTCCAGGCCGTGCCAGGTGGTGGTGAGGATGGGCGAGCTGGGCTTGCCGAAGGGGGTATCGAGCTCGAGGCTCTGGCCGTCGTGGCTGGCGAGCGCGTCGCCGAGGCCCGTGCCGCCGATGATGCCGATGCGGAGGGGGGTGGGGGGCATGGGGGCATGATAATTCAGAATGCAGAATTCAGAATGCGGAATCGGGGGTCGGCGGGGAGGGCGCGTTGTGCTTCTGCGGATCCCGGATCCCCGAACCCCCTTCTTCGCCCCCCTGGTTAGACTTGGCACCCGTGGATCTGCATGGTGTGATGAGTGGCGAGCGGCGGGGGCCTGTGGCGATGGTGCTGCGCGGCGGGGCGGCCGTGGTGGAGCCCGGCTACGCGCTGGCGACGCGGGTGCGCAACGGGTTGTTCGATCGGGGTTGGAAGCGGGTGGTGCGCGCGGGCCGGCCGGTGATCAGCATCGGGAACATCACGGCCGGGGGCACGGGCAAGACGCCGATGGTGGCGCATCTGTGCCGGCTGCTGCTGGAGATGGGCCACCGCCCGGCGGTGCTGATGCGGGGCTACGGCCAGGACGAGCATCGCGAGCTGGCCGAGGCCCTGGGCGGGCGGGTGGCGATCGAGGTGAACGCCGATCGCGCTGCCGGGGCCAGGCGGGTGCTGAACCGTGATCATTCGGTCGACGTGTTCGTGCTCGACGACGGGTTTCAGCATCGCCGGCTGCATCGCGACCTGGACCTGGTGCTGGTGGACGCGATGCAGCCTAGCGGCTACAACCGCTTGCTGCCGAGGGGCTTGCTGCGCGAGCCGGTGTCGGGGCTGCGCCGGGCCGACGCGGTGATCGTCACCCGTGCCGAGGCGGTGAGCGACGTTCATCTCCAGGAGCTGGACGCCCGTCTGCGGAGCCTCACCGGCTCACCCGCGGCAGCGCACGCGGCCTACGGGTGGGCGTGCCTGTGGCATGGCGATGAACGCCGTTCCGTCGATGAGCTGGCCGGGCGACGCGTCGCCGGGGCGTGCGGCGTGGGCAACCCGGCGGCGTTCGAGCGCAGCCTCGCCCAGGCGGTCGGCCCCGGGGGGCAGGTGGTCAGCTTTGACGCCCTGGGCGACCATTACGCCTATTCGCCCCCGGCCGTGCGGCGGATCCTCGACGCGGCCCGCGATGCCGGGGCCGAGCTGCTGGTGACCACGGGCAAGGACTGGGTCAAGTGGCGGCAACTGCTGGCTGCCCGGCCACCGCTGCCGGTGTGGCGCGCGGAGGTGGCGGTGCGCTTCGTCCGCGGCGGCGAGGCGATCGAGGCGATGCTCAAGCGATGCGCGGGTGACGGGTAACCGCGAAGGAGCGAAGGTGGCGAAGGCCGCGAAGAAGATGCAGATGGGGGGCACGGCGTGCCCTGCGGGTCAAGCCGGGGCGCCCGGCGTCGTGAAGCATCACGTGGCGGCGCTGGTGTAGGGTGGGTAGAGCGAAGCGAAACCCACCGGTTGCGGCGGGGATCCACGGCCAACGTGGTGGGTTTCGCTTCGCTCTACCCACCCTACAACCGCCCCTTCGCGGTTCATCCGATGGGGACCGGGCGGTGCACCTGGTGTATAGTGACGGATCGGATCTTGCAGGAGTCATGTGACCGGTGACGAGCACGCGTGAGCTGATCGGGCTTGTGGATCGCTGGCGCCGGCGGCGCGTTGTCGTGGCGGGTGACTTCATGCTCGATCGGCATACCTACGGCAACGCGGAGCGGCTGTCGCCGGACGCCCCGGTGCCGGTGCTGGCCATCGAGCGCCAGACCGACCAGGCGGGCGGAGCGGCGAACGTGTGCCAGAACCTCATCGCCCTGCGCTGCGAGGTCGCGGCGCTGGGCGTGGTGGGGCGCGACGAGGCGGGCGAGCGGCTGCGCGGCGAGCTGGCCCAGGTCGGCTGCGACGTGACGGGGCTGCTGAGCGTCGACGATCGGCCGACGACGCTCAAGCAGAGCTTCGTGGGCCTGGCGCAGCACCGGCATCCGCAGAAGATGTTCCGCGTCGACCACGAGCGCAAGGGCCCGCTGGCCGAGGCGACGGTGGCCGAGCTGCTGGCGCGGGCCGAGGCGCTGGTGGCGGGGGCGGACATGCTGTGCCTGGAGGATTACGACAAGGGCGTGCTGGACGAGCGGCTGTGCCAGGGGCTGGTCGCGCTGGCGGGCAGGCATGGCGTGGAGGTGATCGTGGACCCGGCGGCGTGCAGCGACTACGGCCGATACCGCGGCGCGACGTGCCTGACGCCCAACCGCACCGAGGCGGAGCTGGCGACAGGGCGGCAGGAGGCCAGCGCGACGGACCCTTACGCCGACGCGGAGGTGATGGCCAGGCAACTGGTCGAGGCGTTGTCGCTGCGCACGGTGGTGATGACGCTGGACCGCCACGGGGCGCTGCTGCTGGGGCCCGACGGCCGGGCGATCCCGGTGCCGACCGAGGCGCGGGCGGTGTATGACGTGACGGGGGCGGGGGACATGGTGCTGGCGATGCTGGCCGCGGCCCGGGCCAACGGCGCGGATTGGCCGGAGGCGGTGGCGCTGGCGAACACGGCGGCGGGGCTGGAGGTGGAGCGCTTCGGGTGCGTGCCCATCGAGCTGGACGAGGTGCTGCTGGCGCTGCTGCGCCACAACGGGGCGGGCAAGCTGCGGTCGCTCGAGCATCTGCTGCCCGAGCTGGCGGCGCTGCGCAAGGCGGGGCGGCGGATCGCGTTCACCAACGGCTGCTTCGACATCCTCCACGCCGGGCACGTCCAGTTCCTGCGCCAGGCGCGGCGGGCGGCCGACCTGCTCGTGGTCGGGATCAACACCGACGGGTCGATCACGCGCTTGAAGGGCGCCGGCCGGCCGGTCAACCGCGCCGGCGATCGCGTGATGGTGCTCAGCGAGCTCGAGAGCGTCAACTACATCGTGCTCTTCGAGCAGGACACGCCGATCGAGCTGATCCGGGCGATCGAGCCGGACCTGCTGGTCAAGGGCGCCGACTATACGCGTGAGCAGGTGGTCGGCCACGAGCTGGTCGAGTCGCGCGGGGGCCGGGTCGTGCTCGTGCCGCTGGTCGAGGGGCGCAGCACGACAAGCATCATTGAGCGGATCGAGACGAGCAGGGGCGCATGATGAGCGACCAGCCGCGCATGGCCTTGAGCCGACGTGCCTCACGGGCGAAGCCGCAGCCGATCAGCGAGATGCTGGCCTACGCGTTGTCGAATCCGCAGGTGATCTCGCTGGCCGCGGGGTTCGTCGACTACGAGACGCTGCCGGCGTTGCGCGTGGGGCGCATCGTCGGCGAGCTGCTGGGCGAGGCGCGGCAGGCGCGGGTCACGCTTCAGTACGGCACGACGCAGGGCCTGCCCGAGCTGCGGGGCGCCGTGCATCGCTATCTCGCCTCCCTGGACGACGCGGCGCCCGAGGCGTACCCCGGCTCGGCGGAGGACGTGGTCATCACCAACGGCAGCCAGCAGCTTCTGCACCTGGTCACCGACGTGCTGGTGGACCTGGACGACATCGTCATCGCCGCCTGGCCGGACTA
>SLDI01000672.1:0-34830 GCA_007125385.1 Phycisphaeraceae bacterium
CAAACGGCGTCGGTCGCGCGTGATCGAACCACCCACGCCGTACGGGCCGCCGAGGCACTGGCGGACAAGCCGCCAGTGGCACCCACCTTACCGCGTCGCTCGTCTGCTACAAATCTGAGTGGCACCCGAGCGCAGTGGCACCGGGCCGTCACAACCGGCACATCCTGCCCGTTCACCCCTACCAGACCGTTGATCGGGCCGGGGCGTCCGATAGCCGTCAAGTCGGCGCGGTGGCGCACCGACAAGGCGAGCGGTGGCCCGCTATGCGCGCGGCCGCGGTCCCGTGTGACGGAGCCCCGCCATGGACAAGAAGGCCCCTTCCCCGCGTGACGCCCTGGGCCTGGACGAGAAGCCGACGCCGATCGACGGCCCGCCGGCGATGGGCGTGAACGAGCATCCGTTCGATCCGCCGATCCCGGACCAGGCGATGCCGCTGCGGTTCTGGCTGGGGCTGATCATCTTCATCGGCATCGCGCTGCGCGTGATCGTGCTGGTGCTGGGCCCGGCGTGGGACGTGGAGCGTGCGGCCGGGCCCGAGACGCCGCGCGATCTGTTCCTGGCGCAGGCGATGATCGCCGGCAAGGGCCTGTCGCATCCGCACCCGATCGACGCCACCGTCGCGCCGGAGCTGGCGCGGCACGATCGGCTGCTGCTGAACATTCAACTGACCGGCGCCCGCGACACGGCGGCGGAGCTCAATCACATGCCGGGCTACCCGGTGGTGCTGGCGCTGCTGGACCTGTTGAAGGTGCCGATGGCGGCGCTGCTGCTGGCGCAGGTGGCGCTGTCGGGGCTGTTGATGGGCCTGTGCTTCGCGCTGACGCGGCGGCTGCTGGACTCGGAGAAGGCGGGGCTTGTGGCGGCGGCGGTGGTGGCGGTGCATCCGTGGGCGATCGTGGCGGCGACGGGGCTCGGGGCCCACGTGCTGTTCGCGTGCATGATCGTTGGCGGGCTCTGGGTGGTCACGGCGACGTGGGCCCGGCCGTGGTCCGCGGCAGTGGGCGGCGGGATGCTGATGGGCCTGGCGACGCTGGTCAAGCCGCTGGGTCTGGCGGTCGGCCCGATCGCGGCGTTGTGCGTGCTGATGCGCGAGCCGCGCAAGGGGCGGGCCGTGGCGCTGGCCGGGCTGATCCTCGTCGCGTCGCTGGCTCCGGCGGGGCTGTGGGTGCTGCGCAACGAGGCGCGCAGCGGCGAGCGGGTGCTGACGCGGCAGGGCACGCTGCACGAGTACTTCCACACCGCCGGCGCGCTGGCGCCGGAACTGGCGGGGGTGAACCCGGCGCAGGCGCTGCTGAACGAGCGCCAGGGCGAGGAGAGCCTGTACGCGACGATGGCGCGGGTGACGCGCGGGCGGATCGCCGAGCAGCCAGAGGAATACGCCCTGCTGGCGGGCAGGCGACTGGCGACGCGCGTGGGCGACCACGGGGTGGATCGGCTGTACCAGCAGTTGGGGCTGACCTGGCGGCCGACGGGCCTGCGCACGAGCGTGCTCGGGCATGATGCGCCGATCTGGCTGCCGCACGGCTGGGGCGATCGGGCCACGCATGCGCTGGCGGCGACCTGGATGACGATCAACCTGTTGCTGGCGGGGCTGGCGATCGCGGGCTTCGCGGGGCTGCTGGCGCGGCGGCGATGGACGGCGCTGCTGACCCTGGCGGCGCTGGCGCTGTGGCTGGCGCTGGCCTGGCCGCTGCCGGCGGAGTCGGGTCGGCTGGCGCTGATCGCGGTGCAGGCGGCCGTCGTCGGCACGCTGATCCTGCCCGCTGCGCAGCGGGTCAAGAAGCCCAAGCGCAAGCGCAAGCTCAAGGACCGCTGGATGAGCGACGACGCCGAGGACGAGGCGCCCAGAACGCCGAAGCTGCTGGAGCAGCCGACGATGCGGCCGCTGTGAGCGGTCGGCCTAAGTTGTCGCGCCGCGGTCACCGGACCTCGAACGGGAACTCGCGATATTCGCCGCGCAGCGTCCAGCGGATGCGGTAGGTGCCGGGCTCGAGGTCGGCCGTCTCGAGTGTCACGTTGCGTACGCCGATGCGCTGCTGGCCGTGATGCAGCTCGCGCAGGATCTGCGAGCTGTCGCCGCTGCGCAGCTCGACGGTCAGCTCGCCGGCGATGCGCGCCTGGCAGCCGGCGATCACCGGCTGGCCGCGCTCGACCGAGGCGGGCAGCACGGCGACCATCGTCAGCGTGCTGTTGTCGTGGAAGGGGAAGTCGAAGACCTGCACCGGCAGATCGCCGTGCTTGCGCTCGTAGCCGGGCTCCTGCCGGGCGGTGACGTTGTGGTAGAGGGCGTATTCGATTGAGCCTGGGCTCAGCGATCGCTCGCGCAGCTCGCGGGCGCGCTCGTCGAAGGGCACCAGGGCCGTCCAGAGGGTGCCGGCGTAGCGTGGGAACGACTCGGTCAGGTCCGGCCGGCGGATTTCGCCGTGGGCGGCGAGCTGCACGCCGGCGTTGGAGTTGTTCCACTGGGGGTCGTCCAGGTCGCCGTTCCACATGACCTCGAGGTTGGTCTTGACCAGGCGGCGCATGTCGGTTTCGTCGAAGGTCACGCCGTGGTTGTAGGCGCGGACCATGGCGGAGACCTCGCCCTGCTGGTAGTCGCGGTAGGGATGGGTGTTGATCCAGAAGCGGTAGTCCTGCGGGTCGTCGGCGCTGACGTCCCATGGGCCGAACGGGTCGCGATAGCTCCAGGAGTAGTGGCCGTCGTAGAGGTTCAGGCGGCTCTTGACGAAGTTGAAGATTTTCTCCGCCCGGTCGCGCCACTGCTGGTCGCCGGTGATGCGGTAGAGATCGAGGGCGGCGGAGCCCCATTTGACGTTCATGTTGTGCGGGAGCGTGCCGGGGGTGCGGTCGTTGCTGTCGTCGCGGCGCCAGGGCCCGGGCTCCTCGCGCGGGAAGTAGTAGGGCCAGCCGGTGTACGCGCCGTAGGGCCCGTCGACCTTCCAGATGCCGCGGGCGTCCCACTTCTCGAACAGGGACTCGGTGGCCTGCTCGACGTATTGGCGGGCGTTGTCGCCGTAGGCGTCGGCGAGCTCGGGCTCGTCGACGAGCACGAGCGCGGCGAAGGCGAGCATGGGCTCGTACATGACGGCGTCGCAGACGGGGTGCTCACCGATGCGATCCGGATGGCCGATCACCTCCCCGAGCCAGGCCTGGTAGCCGTCGGGTGTCTCGTGCAGCAGGCTGAGGCACCAGTCGAAGTATTCGACGGCGGCGTCGAGCCAGGCGGTGTCGCCCGTGGCGCGATAGGCGTCGAGGAAGCCCTGCATGGGGACGCGGGCGTGCCAGTACCAGAACTGGCCGGTGTACTCGCCCTCGATGCGGCCTTCGGCGTTGCTGCGGGCTCCGCGCAGGTACTGCTCGGGCGTCTGGTCGATGGTGGCCGGCTGGTTCGCGCCGGCGTGGTCGGTGAGCGCCAGGCCCGCCAGCACCATCACGCCGACGACGGCCGCCGCTGCGCTTGCGTTGAGATCGAACATGTGATTGCTCCTGTCATGTCGCGGCGCGGGCGGGCATCGACCAACTGGCGTCGATGTCGCGGTCCGTGCCTGTGTCGAGATCGATGGTCACGGCCTGGCCCGGAAAGCCCCATCGCTGCACTGGTTGACCGTCGTCGGCGCCGGGGCCGGGCAGCATCCAGAGCAGGGTCGCGCCGGGCAGGGCCTCGCCGGCGCGGAGGCTCACGCTCGCCCGGCCGGCGGATTGCTCGAAGCGGGTGAAGCCCAGCCGTCGCCGGGCCCGCTCCCAGCGGTTGATGCGCGCGGCGGTCCACCAGGGCAGCCCGCGCTGACGCACGGTCGCGGCGACGTGGCGCAGGGCGTCGCGCACCTCGGCCTTCTCCATGTGGAACGGGTGGAACAGCACGTGCAGGACGCCGTGATGGCGCGCGGCCGCGTCGACCAGGGCGTCGCCGAGCTGGCGCGGGGCGAAGACCTCCAGGTCCTGCGTCTGCGTCGCCAGCTCCAGCACGTCGATGGGCCGGCCGGCCGGGTCCAGGGGGAACCAGGCGTGGCAGGAGCCGAAGTTGAACCCGGCGACGCCGGTCTTGGACGGGCCCTTGCTCTGGTCGAGCTCGATGCCGGCGGCGGCGCACCACTGGAAGAGGTCGGTGTCGCCTTCCCAGCGCAGGTAGTGGTTCTTGTTGGTCGTGATGCGCTCGACGCCGAAGAGCGCGCGCAGGAAGGCCCATTGCTCGTTGAACTGCGCCTGGGACCAGCGCTTGCCTTCGCTGACGGCGTCGTAGTGCATGGCCAGTTCGTGGCCGGCCTGGCGCAGCTCGTCGATGAAGGAGCGGTCATAGCCGGGCTCGATCACGCACCAGGTGGAGCGGATGCCCAGCTCGTTGACCAGGTCGAGGAGAGCGCGGCCACGGTCGGGGTGGTTGCCGTCGGTGTCGTGAGAAAGGTGGGCGATGGCATCGGCGTTGTCCGGCCAGTACCAGAGCATGGGCACGGCCACGCCGCGTCGGTGGGCCAGGTGAAGGATGCCGCGCAGCACGAGCTCGCGCCACTGGTCGGCGATGGGCTCGAGAAAGGCGGTGCAGCCGTCGACGCCGGGCAGGGGCTGGCGGTCGAAGCTCCAGTCGAGCACGCCGCCGTCGTCGCTCTTGAGCACGCCGTCGCAGACGGGCGCGCTGCCGTCACTGGGGCCGATGCCGTCGCGGGTGATGGCGACGCCCTGCTGGATGCGGACGATCGTGCCGGCGACGTCGGGGGCGATGACGAGCGTGCAGCCATCGCCCGGCTCATGCTCGACGACGCCGGCGTGGGGCAGCGGTCGCTGGTGGGCGTCGAGGATGCTCGCGAGCACCCGGCCGGTGGTCGCGGTCAGCGCCGAGCCGTTGAAGTAATGCAGCGGCCGCGCCATCGGCGCGAGGACGCGGTGGCTGGCGTCGGCGGCGGCGAGGTATCCCTCGCCCAGCGGGACGCTGCGCCCGCGGCCGCCGAACATATTGAAGCCCGGCTCGGCGAGCTCGACGCCGAGCAGGTCGGGCGCCCCGCCCGTGCCGCCGATCGCCAGCCACGCCCCGCCGCCGCGCACCCAGTTCGTCAGCGCCTCATGCGTCGGGACGTCCATCTCCGCCTCGCCGACGGTCACGAGCACACCAGCGGTGGGCAGCGCGTCAACCAGGGCGTCGGGCTCGACGCGGCGGTAGCACAGGCCGGCGTGATCGAGCACCTCGAGCAGGTAGTGCGGGTAGGCGCCCACATGGGGCCGATTGGGGGCCGGCTCGGGCCAGATGCAGACAGCCACGGGTGTCGTCAGCTTCATCGTTGTTGCTCCTCAGCGCCGCGCGGCGGGCACGCACTGGGCGATCGCCTCGGCGCAGGCGTCGGCCTCGGCCTCGCCCCAGGCGTCGTTGACGTGCAGCTTCACGGCCGTCGCCAGCACCTGCTCGGCAACGGGGCAACGGACCTGCCGATAGTCGTAGGTGCGCCCGGCGATCAACTCCGCGGGCCAGACGCCGCCCGGGAAGAAGCTCTTGTGCGCAAAGACGTGCTCGTGGTAGAGCGGGCGGGGAATGTAGCCGGCCGAGCACGTGATGCCACGGGCGGTCAGGTGCTCGACGAGGGCGTCGCGCGGGATGCCCAGGGTCTGCTCGTCGACGCGCAGCATGTAGAACCAGTAGCTGCTGCGGCCGGTCGCGGGCACGGCCGGGGGATGGAGGCCGGGCACGTCCTGGAGCCGGGCGGTCAGGGCCTCGCCGAAGGCCCGCCGGCCGGCGGTCGCCTGCTCGAAGCGGTCGAACTGGGCCAGGCCCACCGCCGACTGAAGCTCGGTGATGCGATAGTTCAGCCCCAGGCGCAGCAGGCGGCGCTCGCGATGCAGGCGATCGTAGTATTTGTCGGCGAAGGGGCGGGCCTCGTCGTAGTAGCGCTGGTCGTTCATGAGCACGAACCCGCCCTCGCCGGTGCTCAGGTGCTTGAAGTCGTTGAGGCTGAAGCAGCCGAAGTCGCCCAGCGTGCCGACGTGCTGCTGGCCGTAGTAGCAGCCGTAGCTCTGGGCGCAGTCCTCGATGAGCACGAGCTTGTGCTTGCGGCACAGCTCGATGATCGGGCCCATCTCCGCGGGCGTGCCGAGCAGGTGCACGACCATGACGGCGACGGTGCGGTCGGTGCGTACCGCTTCGATGGTCTCGGCCGTGATGTTGTAGGTGTGCGGGTCGACGTCGGCGAACACGGGCACGAGGTTCTGATACAGCGGGCCGATGAGGCTGCCCATGTCGGTGATGCAGGGGATGATGATCTCGCGGCCCGGCTCCAGCGCCGCGGCGCCGACCGCCACGTGCAGCGCGGCCGTGCCGGAGCTGGTCGCCACGGCGTATCGGCCGCCGATCACCTGCCTGGCCCGCTCCAGCATCCGCGAGGTGGCGCTACCCTCTTGCCAGTAGAAGAGGCTCTTGCGCGACAGCGCGGCGTCGAGGTGCTCGCGTTCGCGGCCGGAGAAACGGTGCGGCTGTTGGGGAAAGTCGCTCATGAATCGGCCTCCAACCCCCCTGCTGCTTGTGGCTGCAACCCCACGTCGATGCCGATGGTCTGTAATATCTGCGCGAAGTTGCGACCGAAGACCATCGCCTTCTGCGCCGGGCTCAGGGACGTGTAGGCCAGCCAGGCGACCTGGGGGCGCGGGTCGCGCATGGGGGCGTCGGTGCCCCAGAGCACGCGCTCGGCGCCGACCTGCTCGACGAGGTACTCGATGACGCCGTTGGTCGCGGCCGTGTGGTTGAGCTGGAGCCAGACGTTGGGAAACTGCCGGGCGAGGTGCATGGCCCACTGGGCGTAGGGCCAGGATTGGCCGCAGTGGTCCAGGTGGATGCCCAGGTTCGGGTAGCGTGCGGCGAGGCGCTCGACGTGGTCGTCGCCGGGCAACGTGGCGGGGTCGATGACCGCATACAGGCCGTGCTCGTTGCCGTAGCCGAAGTAGCGGGCGAAGGCCGGGTCGTCGTACTTGCGTGTCTGGTGGTAGGTGAAGGTCTTGAGCCCGGGCCAGCGCTTCTGGCGATGGTAGCGATCGATGATGGCTTCGATCTGCTCGTCGCTGTCGTGGTCGGGGTTGATCGTGGACAGGCCGATGTAGTGCTCGGGATGTCGGGTGACGGCCTCTTCAACGTGCTGGTTGCCCAGGGCGGTGTCCATGGACAGCGGGCCGGCCCATGACATGACGGCCGTGCGGTCGACGCCGATGCGCCGGGCGAGCTCGAGCATGCCCGCGGGGCCGCCGTCGAGCATGACGTAACGCCCCCCGCCGGTGTGCCCGCCCTCGTGCAGGATGTGGCAGTGCGCGTCGAGCACGGGGCAAGGCAGTGGTCGGCCGGCGCTTGCGGCAGCCACGATCGCGTCGTCGTGAGCGCCGGCGGGGGCGATGGCTTTCGCAGGGCCCCCGCCGAGCAGGCGTTTGAGGTTGCCGCCGGCGATCATGTCGACTTCGCGCTCGCCGAGCAGCGACCAGTCGATCATGCCGCGGGCGCAGCCGGCGGCGCGCTCGGGCAGCCCGGTGCCGAACAGGCAGCGCTCGGGGCCGAAGCGTGAGGCGAAGTGCTCGACGGCGCGGTTGGCCTGGAAGGCGGAGAACTCAATGTGCAGGTTGCCGCAGCGCTGCATCAGGGCCGCGACGTGGCGCCACTGGCTCCAGTTGTGGTTGGCCAGCAGCACCGGGTTGCCGGCGAAAAGCTCGACGAGGCGGGCGACGTCGTCCCACGCCCGTCCCCGGGCCATGGCGGTGACGACGAGCACGCCGGCCTCGGCCAGCGCCTGGCACAGCGGCCGCCACAGCGCCTCGTCCAGCGGCAGGCCGAAGTGCTCCGGCTCGACGCGCACGGCCCGCACGTCATACTCGTGCATCGCCGCGACAAGCTCCGCCGGCTCAGGAAACTCGCCGCTGACGCTCGGCAGCGCCACCCAGCAGGGCCAGAGCCGATCGCGATGGCCGCGGATCTGCTCGATCATGCGCAGGTTCGAGAGCATCGGGTCGTAGTGCAGCGCCTGGGCGTAGGTCACCAGCGCCCCGGCGAGGCCGGCCTGGTCCATGTCCTGGAGCAGGTGCTCGAGCGTCCAGCGAGCCGGGGCGGGCTTGCGGGGGTAGGGCCCGTAGCTGGCGAAGGCGTCGAAGCAGAGTCGCGGGGCGGGTGGCGGTTGCACAATGCCGCCAGCGTATCGCCAGCGGATGCGGGCGAACATGGATAATGCTTGTGATCTTGATCCAAATTGTTGTACGATCTGGTCATGGCCCGGACCCGCCCCGAGCCGCGCTCCGCCTGGCAGGCGCTGACGCTGGTCGGCCACCGGCCGGGGTTTCACAACATGAGCCCCAACCAGGACGACGGCGACGAGCGCTTCGACAACTTCGACCTGTGGCTGGGCCTGGATGGCTCGTGCACGGTGCACATGCTCGGCCACATTCTGGAACTGCGCGCCGGGCGGGCGATCCTCATCCCCGCCGGCGTCACCGCACGGCAGTTCACCGGGCCCGGACAGACGCTGCTGATGATGTGGGCGCACTTTGACGTGCGCGTCGCCGGCCGACGAATCACCAACGCCCGCCGTCACGTGGACGCCGCCGGGCTGAGGTTGAGCCTGCCCGGCCTGCCCACGATCGCCCTGGTCGCCGAGCTCGATGCCCAGGCCTTGAGCGAGGAGCTTTACAAAGCGCGCAACCGGCCCAACGACGACATTGAGCAACTGCGGCTGACCATCGCGCACATGCAGTTGATCCGCCAGTTGCGTCAGACCCACCTCGGGCTGGCGGACTCAACGGCCGAGATGCGCCTGCAACGGGCCACGGCGTTCATGGAGAAGCATCTGCACCAGCACCTGGCGCTGACGGACATCGCGCGGCACGTCAACGTCTCGGCTGAGACGCTCGGCCGGCTGTTTCGCACGTACTACCGCACGAGCCCGATCCAGCACCTGACGCGGCTGCGCATGGCCCGGGCGCGGGAGCTGCTGCAGGACCGGTCAATGAACGTCTCGGAGGTTGCCCGGGCGTGCGGGTATGCCTCGTTGCAGTACTTCAGCCGGGCGTTCGGCAAGGAGTACGGCCTGTCGCCGCGGGCGTTCCGGCAGCGCCTGCCCATGATCCCGTGACGCGCGGCGGCTCACTGCGGCCGCGGCATGCGGTAGAAGCGGTCGCTCAGCGGCTCGAAGTCGTCGACGAAGTAGCCGTCGGAGGCGGTGATGGTACGGTCCTGATCGATGACCTCGATCTCGGTGCCGGCTTCGAGGCCCGGGACGGTGATGGTGGCCCGGCCGGGGCGCGGATGAATCGGGTCGAACTGCCCGGCGTCGGCGGCGTCGGGGCCCAGGTCCGTGATCTGGGCGAAGATGTACAGATCACCGTCGTGCTCGGTGGCCCTGAAGCGGCTGGACAGGCCGTCGCTCATGCTCACGTCCACGGCCAAGTCGGTCTCGGGGGCCACGATGGCCGGGCCGAGGCGGTTGATCTGGTCGGCGATGCGGGCGAGCTCTTCCTGCATCTCGTCGGTCGGGCCGAACTCGTCGAACTCGGGCTGCCAGACGTGCGTGAAGTAGCCGATGCCGACCGCGCCGTTGATCAGCGCGCCGAAGACCTGGAAGCGGGTGTGGACCGGCAGGACGTCGGGCTGGAGCTCGTAGGTCATCCACCGGCTGCCCTTGGCGGTTTCGATCCAGGCGAAGACCGGCCGGCCGTCCGCCAGCTCGATCAGCTCCTTAAGGGCGTTGGGCGGGACGTTGAGCCACGCCGGCCGGCCGTGGCCGTAGATCGGGTAGATGTCGAAGCCGAGCATGTCCGCCCCGGGCACGTAGGCGGGGTAGAGCTCGGCTCGCTGCTCGGGGGTGTAGCGCGACGGGATCAGCGTGGAGAAGTGCCCGGTGAACGTCATCCACACCGGCCGCATCGGGTCCGCCTGCTTGATCTGCTCGTAGCGCGCGATGATCTCGTCGGCGGGGATCTTCGGCTGGTAGCCCTCGACGTGCTCGGGGCGGGCCTCCAGGTCGTCGGGGGTCGCGGCCTGCTCGGCGCGGCGGGGCATGTCCGGCTCATCGTCCTGGAACCACGCCACGAGGTGGGGATGCGTCAGCGCCGCCTCGTCATGCTCGCGGAACTCGCCGGCGGCGTAGGCACCGACGCGCTGGGCCCATTGGCCGTACTCGCTGGCGTCAGGCGCCCACTCGCCCGAGGCGCCGAAGACGTTGAAGCCCAGGTCGCGCAGCCGGCCGAAGTTCCGCTCCGGCTGGCCCCACGCGATGATGGGGATGAACACTTCGCCGTTGACGTGCATCACGCCGTCGCGGATCTCGACCGTCTCGATCGGGGGCAGGGGCTCGAAGCTCGGCTGGGCCGCCGCCGCGGACGCCAGCATCATCGCCACCAGGCTCGTCGCCATCACATTGCGCATTGGGAAACCTCGTTTACAGGGTCAGGACACAGGCCGCCGCTGCGGCTCCTTGGAGGGGGACGGGCGAGAATCCATCCGGCCCGCTCCCCTTCAAGGAGGACTTGCTGCTAGGGCTCCAGGCGCATCACCAGGCGCGACACCGGCCCGGGGACGCCGAAGCGGTTGAAGCTGCGCACCTCCACGCGATTGGCGCCGGGCTCGAGGGCCCAGACGAACGATTCGCCGACCTCGTTCCACTGCTCGCTGTCGAAGCGGGCCTCGAAGCGGTCGAAGTTGGGCGTGAGCGTATCGACGTGGACGCGAACGTGGGTGTCGTCGGCGTGCTCGAGCGACAGGGCCGCCTGGTTCAGCGGGAAGTAGGGCTGCATCGGGTCGTCGGGGTTGTCGTTGCCGCGATGCCAGCGGACGCCCTGGCTGAGCTGCTCGTCGGTGCTGATGAAGAACTCGTCCCAGTTCGGGCCGGTGTCCATGAAGTCGTTGTTGGGCACGTAGCCGACGAAGGCGTACTTGTCCAGCGTCAGGTCGCGGACGGCGAGGGTGCCGTAGCCGGGATGATCGGCGATGGCCACGGGCAGATCGCTGTAGCGGGCGCGCCGGCCATCGAGGGCGCCGATGACGAACACCAGCTCATGGCGGTCGCCGTAGAACCACTGCTGGCGGAACTCCCAGGCGCTGAGCGGCACGCCCTCTTTCTCGATGTGCAGGGCGTAGGTGGGATCGAGCATGACCCACTTGCGGTGCTCGTTGGACCAGATCTCCACGGCCGAGTGCTCGTAGGAGCCGGTGCCCTGCCAGTTGTTGCCGACGCGCAGGGCGAGGCTTCGGGTGACCCAGCCCATGCTGGCGGCGGCGCTGACGAACACGTCCATGTAGTAGGAGCAGTAGAAGGTGTGGCCATCGTCGGCGGCGGCGATGATGTCCAGGGCACCGCGGACGTCGCTCGTGGGCCGGCCGAACCGGGGCAGGCGGGCCTGGGCCCAGGCGAGGATCGCCAGTTGCTGCTGGAACTCGCCGTCGAGGCCGACGACGAGGTCGTCGAGGTTCTCCTGCTCGCGGAGGCGCTCGAGCTTGGGGTTGCCGTGGTGGTCGAAGCGATGGCGCCGGGTCATGGCGTTGTCGAGCCGGGGCAGGACGTCGGCTTCGAGCACGCGAAGGCGCAGCTCGCCAAGTTCGACGACCTGCCCGGTCGCCAGGCGGGCGGCGTCGAGCCGAGGCTGCTCGTCGGCGCGCGCCGGGGGGGACGTCGCCAGCAGGATGAGGATGAGCAGGCTCAGGCAGCGTGGCATGTGCGACGTCTCCTCGGGTTGGGCGCGGACGGGGTGGCCCGAACCGTCACTGACAACCTACTGCCGATCGGGGGCGGGTCAAGTCGTCCGAATGGGCAGGTGGGCGGGGAACTTTCGCAAAGGATCACAGGGTGAGACCACCAGGGCGCCGTGGCGGGGTCACGCCGAGTGTCGCCCCCCTGCCGCCGACTGCTCCAGGCCTGATTCGGGCGGCGCCAGGTCCTCGGGCGGGACCTGCGCGACGACATCGGCGAAGCGCGGGCCCTCCGGCACGGCGGGCGGCACCGCGTCGCAGCGCTCGACCGGCTCGAAGGCGAACACGCGCACCGTCTCGTCGCCCCAGGTTCGCTTGGGCACGAAACGCAGCCCCCGCGTGCGAACGTTCAGCGGCAGGCGCACGAGCCGGCTGTGGTTGTTCGACTCGCGGTGGACGGTGCGCCAGCGGCCATCGTCGTCCATCGCGTCGAGGCGATACGCCCGCACCAGCGATGACGGCACGGCACAGCGGTCGGCGCGCTGCGGGTAGCTGCAAGGCATGCGCTTGTCGTTCTGGATATTGCTGTCGAAGGTGAAGCGCACGCCGCCGAGCGTGACCGGCTCGTCCCAGCGATACGTGATGGCGGCGTTGGCGGGGCCTTGCCAGGCGTGGGGCTCGTCCTTGCGGTCGCGGTCGAGGCCATCGTGCAGGTGATGGGGGTCCCGGCCCTGGGCGTCGAGGGTCGCGCGGCGGGCGAGGTCGCTGATCGGGCGCGGCAGGCCCGGGAGCCAGGCGTCGTCGTCCATGAGCTTGTGCTGCAACTCGGCCAGGTGCGCATCATGCACCTGGCGCGGGCTGCAGCCGTGCTTGAGGCAGAGCGCCGCGGCGGTGCCGACGGCCTGGCCGATCACCGCGCAGGTGGCCATGACGCGCGTCGACGAGAGGGCGGCGTGGGTGACGCTGATGTTGCGGCCGGCGCAGAGCAGGTTGGTGACGTTGCGTGAGTAGAGGCTGCGATAGGGGATGCCGTAGGGCGTGGGGGCGGGGTGGAAGACGGTCGGCTTGCCGGGGTAGAGGATGCCGGCGGGGTGGTGGTCGTCCATGGTCCAGCCGCCGAAGGCGACGATGTCGCGGAAGCGGCCGCCGTCGCGGATGTCGTTCTGGGTGAGCACGTGGTCGCCGACGTAGCGGCGGTTCTCGCGCTTGCCGGGCAGGGCGCCGAGCCATTCCAGGGCCCAGCACTCGGCCTGGTCGCGCTCCGGGGCGCGGTTCTTGACGTAGTCCCAGACGCCCCAGGTGATCTTCATCAGCTCGTCGCGGATGCGCTCGGCGTCGCGGAGGGTGTCGTCGAGGCCGCCGACCTCGAGCCACCACCAGTTGGCGCCGTTGACGCCGCGGATGCGGTGGGGCAGGTCCTCGGGGCGCTCGAACTTGTAGGCCCACTTCGGCGCGGTGAAGGGTTGCGGCTCGTCGGTGCGGCGGATCTGGATCAGCAGCGAGTTGCCCATGGTCTTGTCGTCGGCGACGGCGGGCTCGATGTCCTCGTCGAACTCGTGGCGGGCCTCGCGGCCGGCGCGGGTCTCGGCGCCGGTGAGCGGGGCGAGGATGCTGTCGCCGGAGCAGTCGATGAACCGGCGGGCGTGGATGGTCAGGCGCGTCTGGGTGGTGAGCTGCCAGGCGTCGATGGATTCGATGGTGGCCTGCTCGCCGCGGCGGGTGACGCGGGCGTCGAGGCAGGTGGTGTTCAGCAGCGTGGTGAGGTTGGGCTGGAAGAAGGCCTTTTCGTAGAGGACGCTGTCCCAGATGTTGTAGTGGCCGGCGGGGTTGCGGTAGGCGTTGACGAGCTGGATCTCTTCGAGGATGCCGGTTTCCTTGTTGTGATCGCCGTGGGCGCCGCAGATCCACATGCGGATCTCGCTCGAAGCGTTGCCGCCGAGGACGGGGCGGTCCTGGATGAGGATCGTGCGGGCGTGGTGGCGGGCGGCGGCGATGGCGGCGCACAGCCCGGCCATCCCGCCGCCGACGACGCACACGTCGGCCTCGAGGGTTTCGTGATGGAGCGTGGCGGAGCTTGTGCTCATGATGCGGGCATCCTGTCAGGCTCGTTCGATCGGCTGGATCCGCCTCGCGCCGAGGCGAGGTTAACAGTAAGCCGTCTCACCGGGGCGACGGCGGGCCCGGCGGTGTGCGGCGAGCGCCCTGATGGTATCATCGCGGCGATTCACGATGCGACCGTGCCATGGTGGTGCCGCGGATGGCGCGGGTCAACCGGTTCCTGCCTCATGAGTTTGCGTGCCATCATCCTCGGCCTGCTGCTGGGCCTGGGCCTGTCCGCGGGCACCTACTTCAATGATTTCGTGATCCGCCAGACGATGCTCATCGGCAATCATCTGCCGATCTCGGTGTTCGGGTTGGCGCTGATGCTGCTGCTGGGGGCGAATCCGCTGCTGCGGCCGCTGGGCCAGCGCTGGCCGCTGCGGCCGGGCGAGGTGGCGTTGATCGTGGCGGTCGCGCTGGCGGCGTGCGGCTGGCCGGGCTCGGGCTATTTCCGCGGCTTCGCGTCGATCACGGCATCGCCGGCGCATCACAGCCAGGTCCAGCCCGCGTGGCGATCGGCCCAGGTGATGTCCTACGTGCCCGACGCGTCGCCGCGCCTGGCGCCGGGGCAGGTACGCCGCTGGCCATCGCTCGTCGAGCGGCTGCTGGGGAACGAGTCGCTGGCGGAGCCGATGTTCAGCGACGAGGCGCGTCGCGAGCTGCGCGAGATCGTCGCGGCGCGGCACGTCGACGCCAACACGCAGCAGGGCGGCGTGAGCCTGCTCAACCGCACGCTGATCGAGCCGACCGGCCAGGACGTTGCCCGCCCGCTGTGGCAGCGGTGGCGCGACGCCGGGGCGTTGCCGGCCGGCGCCCGCGAGGCGCTTCAGCGGCGCGACCGTGCGCTTGATGAGGTCGAGGGCATTGTCGGTGACGACGCGCACGCAGCGCTGCGGCGCAGCTCGCTTCAGGACGAGGCGGTGCACTGGGAGCGACACGCCAACCGGGCCGTGCTCGCCGCCTGGCTGGATGGAGTGGTCATGCCCGCGCCGTCGGGCCGGGCGGTGCTGGCGGCGCAGGGCCGGCTGGACGAGCGGACGGTCGGCGGGCTGATGCACGGCCAGGACGGCTTCGAGCCGGCGAACGTGCCGTGGCGGGCCTGGTGGCCGGTGCTGGTGACCTGGGGCGGGGCGGCGGTGCTGATCGGCATCGCGAGCCTGGCGCTGGCGCTGATCGTGCATCCGCAATGGTCGCGGCGCGAGCTGCTGCCCTACCCCATCGCCCGCTTCGTCGAGGAGATGACCCGGCAGGACCAGCGCACCGGGCTGCCGGCGCTGGCCACGAGCAAGCTCTTCTGGGGCGGGTTCGCGGTCATCTTTCTGCTGCACGTGGTCAACGGGTTGCACAACTGGTTCCCCGACGTGCCCCAGATCCAGACGCAGTACGACTTCAACCCGTTGCGCGATCTGTTTCCCCACGCCTCGCGCGCCTGGGGGAGCTGGGGCTATTTCGCGCCGAGGATCTATCCGGCCGTGATCGCCTTCGCCTTCTTCCTGACCACGCCGGTGTCGTTCAGCCTCGGCATTTCGCAGGTGCTTTTCATGATCTTCGCCGGGGCGCTGATCGCCCGGGGCGTGTCGATGGACCAAAGCGTGATCACGGCGGAGAAGGGCAACCTGCTGCGGTTCGGCGCGTTCGCCGGCGTGGCGCTGATGATTCTGTACACCGGCCGGCATCACTACGCGCAGGTGGCGCTGCGGACGGTGGGCCTGGGCGGGCGGGAGGTGACGCGCCCCACCGCCTGGGCCGGACGCGTGCTGCTGCTGTGCCTGGCGCTGTGCGTGGTGCTGCTGCAGCAGGCGGGGCTGTCGCCGATGCTCGGGGCGGCGTTCGTGCTGTTGGTGATGATGATGCTGCTGGTGCTGTCGCGCCTCGTGGCGGAGACGGGCGTGTTCTTTCTCCAGCCCTACTGGATGCCCGTGGCGGTGCTGGTGGCGCTGTTCGGCGTCGAGGCGTTCGGGCCCACGGCGTTCATCGTCCTGGCCCTGGCCAGCGTCATCCTCGTCGGCGATCCGCGCGAGGCGCTGATGCCCTACATCACCAACGGCCTGCAGATGGTCGAACGCACCGGTCGCGCCACGCCCGCGCGCGCCGCGCCGTGGCTGCTCGTGATGATCGTCGTCGGCTTCGTCGTCGCCGGGTTCATGACGCTGAGCCTGCAATACCAGCACGGCCTGACGGGTGTGGACACCTGGACGCGCGAGACGCTGCCCAGCATGCCCTTCAACCAGTTCGCCCAATACCTCTCGGAGATGAGCGCCCAGGGCACGCTCGAGGCGTCGGCCTGGAGCTCGGGTATGGAGCGGCTGGGACTGATCAACCCGGCGGCGGGCGCCTGGGGCTGGGCGGGGCTGGGCGTGGCGCTGGTGCTGGTCACCGCGCTGGCGCGCCTGCGCTTGAGCTGGTGGCCGCTGCACCCGGTCGCGTTCCTCGTGTGGGGCACATATCCGATCGTCATGTTCGGCCCCTCGTTTCTCATTGGCTGGCTGGTGAAGCTGGCGGTGGTGAGCATCGGCGGAGCGGCGGCGTATCGGCTGCTGGTGCCGATGATGATCGGCGTGATCGCCGGCGAGCTCAGCGGCGGGCTGCTGTGGATCGTCGTCGGGGCGATCTACTACGCCGCGACCGGCCGGCCGCCGGAAACCTATTCGGTGTTCCCGGGCTGAGCGGGGCCAGGTTCGGCCAAGGCAAATTTCTCACCGATGCGGGAACCTTCGGCAGGCGGCGGCATCCAACCTTGCAGACCAAGCTCCCCGCACTGTGAGGTTGCGCCATGGCCGATGTCCCCACCCGCTTCGCGATGCGCAACGCCGTGCTGCGTGCGCTCAACGCCGGGCCCTTCCGGGACCGCCGCCGCCCTGACGAGCATGACCGGGACGGCGACGACGCGGAGCGCATGCGCATCGTGCTGTTCGTCACGGACGGGCTGGTGAGCAACGACGCGGCGATCATCGACGCGATCCGCGAGCGCGCCCACGAGACGCGCGTGTTCGCCGTGGGCATGAGCAACGCGCCCAACCGCCACCTGCTCGACGAGATGGCCCGCGTCGGCCCATGAGCGTGGCGGCGCGGGCTCATCGCCCCTGGCGCCGGGCCTGCTCGATCAGGTCCGCCAGGTCGCGGAGCTGCGCCTCGTCGAGCTTGATGCCGGGCGAGCTGAGGTGGGCCGCGACGGCGTCCTTGAGCGAGCCGCCGAAGAACGTCTGCACGACCCGCCGCAGCGCCGACCGGCCGGCGCGGGTGCGTGGCTGGGTCGGCTGGTAGACGTAGGCCCGGCCCCGCACGCTGTGCTTGAGATGCCCCTTGTCCTCGAGGATCCGCAGCATCGTCCGCACGGCCGTATGCGATGGCGGGTTCTCCATCGCCTCGGCCACCTGGCGCGCGGTCGCGGTGCCGTGGCGGTAGATCACCTCCATGATCTGCCGCTCGCGTCGGCTCAGCTCGTGGCTCGCGGTCATGCTTGCAAGGCTCCTGCGGCGGGCGTGCCAAGTTATTGACATCTTTAGCCGCCCCGGCGCCCCGACGCAAGCCGGGAGCCCCCCTGCCGCGGCGGCCGGGCCGACGGGCCGCCAACCCGGGGATCGACCGGTGGCGTATCATCGCAGTGTCGCACGTCGTCCGTGATCCGAGCTTCGGAGGCCAAGCCATGACCAGCCCCACCGCTTCCAGCGCCGAAAGCCCCTACGCCCAATGGACCAACGGGCCGCCGACCGACCCGGGATTCCTGCCCATCCTCGTCTGGTCGCAGGATCCGGCGCTCGCGCAGCAGTACAAGGCCATCGGCGTCAACACCTACTTCGCCCTGCACCGCGGGCCCACGCCGGAGCAGCTCGATCGGCTGCGCGACGCGGGGATGCACGCGATCTGCCGGCAGAACGACGTGGCGCTGGCGGACATCGAGCGGGGCGACTCGCCGATCATCGCGTGGATGCACGGCGATGAGCCGGACAACCGCCGCGGGCCGAACGACCCCCACGCCGGCCAGCCCGTGCCGCCGGAGAAGATCCAGCGCGACGCCGAGGCGATCCGCGCCAAGGACCCGACGCGGCCGATCGTGGTGAACTTCGGCCAGGGCGTGGCCAACGACGCCTTCCCGGGCCGCGGGGCGACGCTCGAGCAATACCCGCTCTACGCCCGCGGCGCGGACATCGTCTGCTACGACGTCTACCCGGTGGCGAACCTCAAGCTGCCCGGGCCCGACGGGCGAACGATCTTCGCCCCCGACGGGCACGAGTACCTCTGGTACGTCGCCAAGGGGGTGCAGCGGCTGCGGTCGTTCGTCGAGGATCGCAAGCCGGTGTGGAACGTGCTCGAGTGCACGCACATTCACAACCCCGAGCGGATCGCCACGCCGCACCAGGTGCGTGCCGAGGCGTGGATGTCGTTGATCCACGGCTCGCGCGGGCTGTGCTGGTTCGTTCATGACTTTCGCGAAGGTCACAAGAACGACGCCGCGCTGCTGGCCAACGACGAGATGCGCGAGGCGGTGACGCGGGTCAACGGTGAGATTCGCGAGCTCGCCCCCGTGCTCAACGCGCCGGCCGGCCCGGCCGCGCGCGTGCTCAGCAGCGACGCGAACGCCCCCGTGGCGGCGACGACCCGGAGCCACGACGGCTGGCTCTACATCTTCGCCGTGGCGATGCGCAACGCCGCGTGCCGGGCGCGCTTCACGATCGAGGGCGCGTCATCGGCCGATGAGATCGAGGTGCTTGGCGGGAATCGTGCCCTGGCGGTGGAGGATGGATCGTTCGCGGACGACTTTCAGCCGTACGACGTGCGGCTATACCGGGTGGCGCAGCGCGAATGAGCCGAGAGGTTGCCCGGGCCCGCCGTCTCGCCGGCGATTGACGCCGCCGCAGCCGGGCCTATATTCGGCACCGCGATGCCCCTGATCGAGGAGCCATGATGCCGCAGATGGATCGTCAGGACATGCTCAGCCGCGTCCGCCAGGGCATGGTCATACCGGCCACGCCGCTGGCGCTGGACGCGCGGCGGCGCTTCGACGAGAAGCGCCAGCGCGTGTTGATGCGCTACTACGCCGAGGCGGGCGCCGGCGGCGTGGCGGTGGGGATGCACTTCACGCAGTTCGAGATTCGCCGGCCCGGCATCGATCTCTTCGAGCCGGTGCTGCGCACCTGCGCCGAGGAGCTGGACGCGATGTCGGCCCGGCTCGGTCGGCCGATCGTCAAGATCGCGGGGCTCAACGGCCGCACCGGCGATGCGCTGGCCCAGGCCGAGACGGCGCGCGAGCTGGGCTACGACTTCGCCATCGTCTCGCTCGCGGCGTTCGGCGATGCGCTGGACCAGGAGATGGTCCACCATGTCCAACGCATCGCCGACGTCATGCCGGTGTTCGGCTTCTACCTGCTCACGGGTGTGGGCGGCATCCGGCTGGAGCACGCGTTCTGGCGGCAGCTCGTGGAGATCGAGAACCTGCACGGCATCAAGATCGCCCCGTTCAACCGCTACGGGACGCTGGACGTGGCCCGCGCCGTCGCCGAGGCCGGCCGCGAAGACGACATCGCCCTGTACACCGGCAACGATGACAGCATTGTCTACGATCTGCTCACGCCGCTGCGCTTCAAGGTCAACGGCGAGCATCGCACGGTGCGCATCCGCGGCGGGCTGCTCGGGCAGTGGGCGTGCTGGACGAAGACGGCGGTGCAACTGCTGGCGCGCTGCCACGAGCTGAGCCGGCGCGACTGCGTGCCCACCGAGATGCTCACGCTCAGCGCCGAGCTGACCGACGCCAACGGCGCGATCTTCGACGCCGCGAACGAGTACGCCGGCAGCATCGTGGGCGTCAACGAGATTCTGCGCCGCCAGGGCCTGCTCGAAGGCATCTGGACGCTCAAGCGCAACGAGGACCTGAGCCCGGGCCAGGCCGACGAGATCGACCGCGTCTGCCGCGACTATCCGCACCTGAGCGATGATGCGTTCGTGCGGGAGAACCTCGACCGCTGGCTGAAGATGTAGTCGCCCATGTTTGGGCCTCGCTTCGCTCGACCGAACCTGCGACCAACGATCGCCCCATGCCGGAAACCGACACCATCACCTGCCTGGAAGACCGCCCGTTGCCCGCGACGATCCGCGACGTGGCGGAGCTGGAGGATCTGCTCTCGACGCCGACGCGTGGCGTGGTGCGGGATCTCGCGGCCGTGGCGGGCGACATCATGGTCCTGGGCGTCGGCGGCAAGGTCGGGCCCACGCTGGCGATGATGGCCAGGCGGGCCGCGCCGGACCGCCGCGTGATCGGCGTCGCGCGCTTCAGCGACCCGGCGGTCAGGGAGCGTCTCGAGGCACAGGGCGTCGAGACGATCACGTGCGACCTGCTCGATCAGCGGCAGGTCGACGCGCTGCCCGAGGTGCCCAACATCATCTACATGGCCGGGCGCAAGTTCGGCACCGCCGGCAGCGAGCCGATGACCTGGGCGATGAACGTGGTGGTGCCGACGTTCGTGGGCCAGCGCTTCGCTCGCTCGCGCACCGTCGGCTTCTCCACGCTCTGCGTCTACCCTTTCGCCCGCGTCGACGGCCCGGGCAGCAGGGAGAGCGACGCCGTCACGCCGCTGGGCGAGTACGCCAACTCCTGCGTCGGCCGCGAACGGGTCCTGCAATACCACAGCCAGCGCAACGCCAGCCCCGGGCGGCTCATCCGCCTGAACTACGCCATCGACCTGCGGTACGGCGTGCTGCACGACGTCGCCGAGTGGGTGCGCCAGCGCCAGCCGATCGACATCTCCACGCCTGTGGCCAACGTCATCTGGCAGGGTGACAGCACGGCGCAGATCCTGCGCAGCCTGCGCCACTGCACGCAGCCCGCCTCGCCGCTGAACATCGGCATGCCCCGGCCGGTGCGCATCCGTGATGTGGCGACGCGCTTCGGCGAGCTGTTCGGCGTGGAGCCGGTGTTCACCGGGCAAGAGCAGCCGCTGGCCTGGCACAACGACACGTCGCAGGCCCGCGCCCTGTTCGGCGAGCCCGTCGTCGACGTCGAGACGATGATCCGCTGGAACGCCGACTGGCTGAAGCGCGGCATGCCCGTGCACGACAAGCCCACGCATTACGAGCAGCGTGCGGGGCATTTTTGAGCCTGGTCACGACACGTGCCGCTTACAAGCGGAGTCCGCGGAGCTTGTCCATGCGACACAACAGGAGACGCTCATGAGCGCATCCACCAACACCCCCGGCACCACCGGGACGCCGGCCGCCGCCAACACCTCCACCACCGATCAGCGCCTGGCCAACTGGGTCGGCGGCCGGTGGGTTGACGCGGCGGCCACCGACTTCGCCCCGGTCCACAACGCCTCGACGGGCCAGCGGATCGCGGCGGCGCCGCTGTCCACCGCCGCGGACCTCGACAAGGCCGTGCAAGCCGCCGCGGCCGCCCACCGCGGCTGGCGGGACACGCCCGCGCCGGAGCGCGCGCAGATCATGTTCCGGCTCAAGCAGTTGCTTGAAGCGCACTTCGACGAGCTCGCCCGGCTCGTGACGCTGGAGAACGGCAAGACGCTCAGCGAAGCGCGGGGCGACGTGCGGCGCGGCATCGAGGTGGTCGATTTCGCCTGCGGCATCGCCCATCTGCTCAAGGGCGAGTCCCTGCCTCAGGTCGCCGAGCACATCGATGGCCAGACCACGCGCGAGCCGCTGGGCGTGTGCGCGGGGATCACGCCGTTCAACTTTCCGGCGATGGTGCCGATGTGGATGTTTCCGCTGGCGATCGCGTGCGGCAACTGCTTCGTGCTCAAGCCCAGCGAGAAGGTGCCGCTGACGGCCAATCGCCTGGCGGAGCTTGTCGCCGAGGCCGGCCTGCCCGCGGGCGTGCTGAACGTGGTGCACGGCGGCCGGGCGGTCGTCGACGCCATCTGCGATCACCCGGGCATCGCCGCGATCAGCTTCGTCGGCTCGACGCGCGTCGCGCGGCACGTCTACACCCGCGGCTGTGCGGCCGGCAAGCGCGTCCAGGCCGCCGGCGGCGCCAAGAACGTGATGCTCGTGATGCCCGACGCCGAGCCGGAGTCCACCTGCCGGGCCGTCATGGGCGCGGCCTACGGCTGCGCGGGGCAGCGCTGCATGGCCGGGTCGATGGTCATGGGCGTCGGCGGCGCGGCCGAGGCGCTCAACGAGCGGATCGCCCGGGCGATCGACAACCTCAAGGTCCTGCCCACCGATCGCCACGACGATGCCGAAATGGGCCCGGTCATCGACGGCCAGGCCCGCGACCGCCTCTTCGACGCCATCGAGCAGGGTCGGCGGCAAGGCGCCACGCTCGTGCGCGACGGTCGCGAGAACATCCCCCGCGAAGGCTTCTTCGTCGGGCCGACGCTGCTGGATCACGTCCGGCCGGAAATGGACATCGCCAACACCGAGCTGTTCGGCCCCATCCTTGCCATGCAGCGGCCCGCCACGCTCGACGACGCCATCGCCCGCATCAACGCCATCGGCTACGGCAACGGCGCAGTGATCTTCACCGCCAGCGGCGGGGCGGCGCGCCAGTTCGCCCGGGAGGTCCAGTGCGGCATGGTGGGCGTGAACGTCCCGGTGCCCGCCCCCATGGCCATGTTCGCGTTCAGCGGCTGGAACCAGTCATTCTTCGGCGACCTGCACGTCCAGGGCACGGAGGGTGTGAGGTTCTACACCCGGCAGAGGCTCACGCTCAGCCGGTGGGATGACAGCTACGTTCGCAAGCACGGATGGTAGCGCGGCGCTTGTGTCGCAGTTCGTACGAGAGATCCGCCATGACGTCCGCATCCCCCCGCTTCGACGCCCCGGCGAGCATCCTTCACGGCGGCGGCGCCCGCCGGGAACTGCCCGGGCTCGTCGCCGGCCTCGAAGCCAGGCGCCCGCTGATCGTCACCGACGCCGGCGTCGTCCAGCTCGGGATTGTTGATGAGCTTCGCGCCATGCTCGACGCGGCCGGCCTGGTGTCGGCGGTGTTCAGCGACGTCCAGGCGGACCCCACGGACGCGAACGTCGACGCGGGTCTCGCCGCCCTGCGCGAGCACGAGGCCGACGTCGTGATCGCGCTGGGCGGCGGCTCGCCCATCGACGTCGCCAAGGTCGTGGCGGTGCGCCCGCGCAACGACCAGCCCCTGCCCGCGTACGCCGGGTACCACCAGATCGCGCGCCGGGGCCTGCCCGTGGTCGCGATCCCCACCACGGCGGGCACGGGCAGCGAAGCGACCAAGGTCGCCGTGATCACCGACACGCAGCGTCAGGTCAAGATGATGATGCTCGCGGCGCCGCTGATGCCGCGGGCCGCGATCGTCGACCACGAGCTGACGCACTCGATGCCCCGGCCGCTGACCGCGGCGGTGGGCGTGGACACGCTGACGCACGGCATCGAGGCCTACGTCTCGCGCAAGGCCAACGCGATGACCGACCCGCTGGCGCTGGCGTGCATCGGCCTGGTGGCGCGCCACCTGCGCGACGCCTTCCACGACGGAGCCGACACGGCCGCCCGGGCCGCGATGTCGCTGGCCGCGTGCCAGGGCGGGCTGGCTTTTTGCAACGCCAGCGTCTGCCTCGTCCACGGCATGAGCCGGCCGATCGGGGCCATGTTCCACCTGCCGCACGGGCTGTCCAACGCGGTGCTCCTGCCAACCGTCACGCGCTTCAGCATCGGCAGCGCCCCGGCCCGCTACGCCGCCGTCGCCCGGACGGTCGGCGCCGCCGGGGCCGGCGACAGCGAGCACGACGCCTGCGGCAAGCTCGTCGACTGGCTGGAAGCGCTCAACCGCGATCTGGAACTGCCCGCCCTGCGCGACTGCTGCTCGGTGGATCGGGACGGGTTCGAGTCGCACCTGCCCAGGATGGCCGCCGACGCCCTGGCCTCGGGCAGCCCCGCCAACAACCCGCGCGTGCCCGAGGCGGACCAGATCATCGAGCTCTATCGCGAGGCCTGGTGAGGGCCCTGCCTCGGCGCGGTCGAGACCGTCGGACCCGCCTTCGCCGGAAATCGTTACGGCCGTGGCCGAGCGTACCATCGCTCACCCGTCGAAATACCGCGAAGAGGTGAAGAGCGCGAAGGAAATCAGGTTGGCTTGACACTCCGCATCTTCGCTTCTTCACTTGTCTTTGCCGCTTCACGGTTGGTCGCATTTCACGCGGCGAGCGAGCCCGTCACCGGAAGCCCACTTCCCGGGCCCGCTCCAGGACGAGCTTGGCGTCGGCGAGGTTGGTCAGCGGCCGCCCCAGGTGGGTGAAATTCTCGATCGTCACGTTCTGCACCGTGCGGTCGCGGTAGCCCTGGATGATCGACGGCGGCAGCGGCCCGGCCACGACGGCGACGTTCCTGAGCCCGATGTCGCGCAGCCAGCCGCGCTGCTCATCTTTGCTGTAGCGGTCGAAGGTGACCTTGAAGTCGATGACCTTCTGCTGCACGTCCTCGATGCGGATGTCCTCGTAGAGGACGTTGCTGACGGTGGCGCGATCGCCGTTGTGGATGGTCAGCGCCCCGCCGGAGGCCCCGCCCTCCCACTGGCAGTGGATGATGTCGATGTCGCGGAAGACGATGTCGCGGATGTGCTCGCAGCGCGTCTCGTAGCCGATCTCCAGGGCGTTGCCCCACGCGGCGTTCCAGCAGGTCAGGCGCTCGGCGCGGACGCGCTCGACGTCGCGATGCCCGGTGGGGCTGCCGACGTCCAGCGCCTTGATGGCGATGCAGTCGTCGAGGGTGCGCAGGAAGCTGTCGTGGATGTGCACGTCCTGCGAGCCGACGACATCCACGCCGTCGCCGTTGGCCGACTCGTTCATGATTTTGACGCGGTCGATCTCGACGTGCCGGCAGCCGACGGGCACGAGGTGCCAGGTGGGCCCGTCGAGAATGGTGATGCCGCGCACGGTCACGTGCTGGCAGTCGATCAGGTGGACCATGCGCGGGCGGTGCCGGCCGGCGGCGCGGGCGGCGTCGCGCCGCTCGAATTGCGAGCCGTCGAGCACACCGAGTCCGCCGATGGCGATGTTGTGCTGTCCCTCGGCGCGGATCACGCCGCGCACCACCGCGCCGCGCCGGATCCAGAGGCGCTGCTGGCTCTGGAGCTCGATCGTGCCCACGTCGTGGATGCGGCCGGGCTCGAATGCGATCAGCTCGCCGTCGCCGGGCGGGGGCTCGTCCAGTTCTGGGGCGTCGATCAACAGCAGCAACGGCTGGCGAATGTCGCCGTCGAACTCCACGCTCACATACGCCGGGCCCGCGAGCGTGAAGCGCAGCTCGCGGGGCCCGCATCGCTGCACGGCGACATCGAGGCGCAGCGGTCGCACCACCGCGTGCTCGAAGTCGAAGCTCGTGGTGATCTGCACCTGCACACCGCCTGGCGCGGTGGCCAGGGCGTAGCCGCCGGCCCATTCGACCGCGAGCACGGGCACCGACTCGCCATCGACCGCGACGGCGTAGCGCTCACTGGTCGGCAGCGTTTCATTCAGGCCTGCGGCCGCTTGCGTCCGCTCGGCGTCCATGGTCAGCCTCCTGGTCCGATGTTTCGGGACATCACCGCTTGGGCGTGATGCCCGCGGCCGGCTCGCGTGCTCAAGGACCCGCCGATTCCGCCCGCTGATACGCCCCCGCGTCCACCCCGGGGCCCGCGGGTCGCGGCTCGCCGTCCAGGTCGCGGTCGAAGTCATAGCCGGGAAACGTCGCTCGCGGTAGCACGGCGTCCAGGTCGCGCCCGATCCCGATCGCCGGGCTCCCTTCCCTGAGCCCATAGTCGTGCGCCGCGGCGTCAACGAAGACCGCCTGAGCATCGTCGGCCAGGCGATTCGCCTGCTCGTCGAAGTCGGCGAAGGTCAGCTCGCGCAGGAACAGGTTGCCCGCGAGCTGCCCGGGCATCTGGCCATACACGCCGTCGACGATGTTGTTTTTGATCAGGAAGCTGGAGTTCTCGCCCTGGTTGTTGCTGAATATCGCCAGGCTGCGCATCCAACCCTCGTCGCCGGAGCCGGTGAGCACGTTGTGGGCGATGAGGGCCTGGACGTCGCCGGCGGTCCAGAAGGCCAGGGCGAGGTTGTCGTCGCCATGGAGGATGTTGTTGTAGATGACCAGGCCGGTCGTGTCGCTGGCGGTCACGGGTCGGCTCGAGCCGAACACGCGGTTGTCGGCGATCAGCACATCGCGGGAGGAGACGTAAACGGAGATGGCGTTGGCATGGGTGGCGTTGTTGTCGCGGATCTCGTTGCCGATGATCTGCCCGTGGCGGGCGTTCATCAGCCAGATGCCCACGTACCCGGTGCGGCGGATGCGGTTGTTGCGCACGACGAGGCGCTCGCCCGGATTGATCGTGATGCCGCCGATGCGGGTGTTGTCATGGATGTGGTTGCCCTCGATCAGCACGTCGCGCACGTCGCTCATGTCGATCGACGAGCCGCCGCCGGCCCGCCCGACGCTGCCGGAGGTCGCCAGCGTCAGCTCGTTGTCGCGAACCGTGATGAACGCCGCGTTGCGGGCGTACACCGCCGCGCCGCGCTGGCCGAGCATGCGAAAGCCCTGAATGGTCACGTGGTCACTGTCGAGCAGGGTGACGGCCCGGTTGCGCCGCGAGACCATGATGCCGTCAAGGTTCCCGGCGTCCCGGGGCCAGACGTAGATCCGCGTGCGTGGCCCATCCCGCCGCACCGCGTACTGGCCGGGGCCGGTGATCAGGCGGGGGTGGTTGAGCATGGCAAAGCCGGCGGGGTTGCGTCGCTCACCCTGCCAGTGCAGCGTCCCGGTGTCGGGGTCGTAGCCGGCAACGTTGGAGAAGTAGGTGGAGTTGCCGTGCAGGTCGTACACGCCGACGATGGCCTGGTCCCAGGCATCGGGCGCGTCGTGTGTGAAGAACCCGGGATCGCGTACGTGCGTGGCGTGGCGCCGATCCTCGGGAATCTCGCGGTAGTCGCTGCGCAGGTCCTGGTAGAAGGGGTCGCGTGGCTCGGGTGACATGGCCAGCGAGAGCCGGCGCTCGTCCTGGTGCAGGTTGGCGGCGAGCGGGCCGACCTCACCGTCGATCTGCGTGACCCAGAGCCGGGCCCAGTGCTCGTTGCCGGCGACCTCGTCCGCCGCCTCGACGCGGCGCCAGTCGCCCGTCGCGTCGCTGCCGGCGAAAATCGCCGCGCCCTGGCCCAACGTCCCGCGCGTGTTTCCATCGAGGACGATGGGCCGACCCGGCTCGCCCGCCCGGTCGCGCAGCTCGATCTGCCCGCGGTATCGCACGCCGCCCTTGAAAATCACGGTGTCGCCGGGTCGAAGCTCGACGGCCGCCGAGCGTCCCTGGGCCTGCGGGTCGCCCGGGGCGCGTTGGAAGGCGCGCTCGATGCTGAGCCCGTCGGCCTCGTCGTCGCCGCCATCGAAGTCCACGTAGAAGGTGCGGCCGGCCTGCTCGGCGTCGCCGCGCGCCGGCGCCGCGCCCGAGGTCATGGTCAGCGCCACCACAACCAGCATGACCAGCACCGCGCTTGCGTGATACAGAGTGTCCATGGGCCCGGCCTTCCTGTGAGATGTTTCGGCGTGATCATTCCGCGGCCCCCACCGCCGGGGGCGCGTCGGCCGTGCCCCGGGCCGGCGGCAAGCCCGGCGCCTCCTCCAGAATCCGCTCACGCACCTGGCGGTTGCGCTGCAACGTCTCGGCCGCGCGCTCCAGGCCCAGTTTATCCACCATCCGCCCGATGGGCAGGGTCGGATCGTTGGACCAGAACACCCCGCTGTCCTCGCGCTGACTGTAGCGATATCCCGCCCGCTGGCCGTACGCCTCGTCGAACGCCCTGCCGGCGCGCAGCTCCGGCTGCCACCACAGGATCTCGTAATCCAGGTCCACCTGCGCAACCAGCGTTGCGCGCCCGGTCTCCAGCTCCGCGTCCGATTCGACCTGCGCCACGACCTGGCCAAGCGGGTCCCAAACCGTCGCGTTATTGCGTGGCGTCGACGACACGAGGTAATAGCCCTGGTCATGCGCCCGCGCCGCCGGTTGCAGCGTCTGCGGCGCCGCCGTCGGCCAGGCCACGAGCTCCGCACCGGCCTCGGCCAGCTCGCGCCAACCCGCGTCAAAGGTCATGTCGAAGCAGATCTGGATGCCCAGGCGACCGAAGTCCGTCTCGAACACCGGATGCTCGTGACCCGGCGTCAGGCCGCCTTCAAGCACGTCCTCGCCCTTCGCCGCCACCGGGTACACCTTGCGATAGATCCCCACCAGTTCGCCCGCGCGGTTCACGAGCAGCGCCGCGTTCGTGTAGAGCTCACGGTCGCGGTCCTCCTCCAGCACCATGGGCACAATGATGTAGGTGTTGTGCTCACGCGCCTTGGCCGCGAAGTACTCCAGCACCGGCTCCATGGGCAGCGCGACGTCCGCGGCGCTGCCGTGGCGCCCCGCCGTGACCGCGTACTCGGTCAGGACCGCCAGGTCCAGCCCCGCGTCGTAGCGCTGCTGCGCCTCGGCCGCCATCTCGTCCACAAGCGCCCCCAGTTCCGCCAGCCGGGCGTCGAGCCCCGGCCAGCCCTGCCAGATGCTGTAGATCGTCGTGCCCACCACCACCTTGCGCGGGCCGGCGACCTTCTCAAAGCCCTCGGCCCGCACCGGCACCATCGGTCCCGCCAGGGCCAGCAGCGCCGCCGCCGTGCCCACAACACCCAGCCAATAAAACAGGCTCATCTGTCGCTCCTTCCTCCCCGGGGGACGGACGTTGAGTATACGCGACGGCGCGGGGGCCCATCGCGACGGGCGAGTGCTTTGCGGCCCCTGCGCCGGCGGCGGGCGGGCGGCGGCGGGGGCGGTTGACCCGATCCCGGACCACACCCATACTGCGTCAGGACACGCTTAGAAACGGAGTTGTCTACGATGCACCGCCCGCTCCGCTTCCGATGGCCGGGGCGCTGGACCGCTCCCGGCGTGTGCCTGATCCTCATCTCAACGGTGTTCGCCATGCCTGCTTCTGCCGACGATCCCCCCTACTTCGACATGCCCTTCGGCCGCGACTACGAGGTGGCGATCCGTCAGCGGATCGTGGACCAGATCGAGGCCTACCTGCACGCGCACACCGCCCGGCTCGCCCAGCAGCGCCAGCGCCACTGGAATCGCGACATCAGCTCCGCCGACGCGTACGCGGCGTCGGTCCGCAACAATCGCGAGCGTTTGCGCCGCCTCGTGGGGGCGGTCGACGACCGGGTGGCGGTGCGGATGGAGGTGTACGCCGAGTCGCTCGAACAGCCGGGGCCGCTGTACGAGGGTCAGGCGTATTCGGTGTTTGCGGTGCGCTGGCCGGTGCTCGAGGACGTGGCGGGCGAAGGGTTGCTGGTGATGCCCGCCGGGCCGGTCAGGGCGGCGGTGGTGGCGCTGCCCGACGCGGACCAGGCGCCCGAGGCGCTGCTGGGCTGGGGCGAGCGTGCATCGGAGGTCGAGCCGATGGCCGCGGCGCTGGCCGAGCAGGGCGTGGCGGTCGTCGTGCCGGTGCTCATCAGCCGAGACATGCGCTGGGCGCAGGAGCCCAGGCAGCTCATCCCCGTGCTGGACTGGATGAAAGCCAATGATCGGCGCATCCCCACCCACACCAACCTGCGCAACCGCGAGCTGCTGTGGCGGCAGACCTACCTGATGGGCCGGCACATCATCGGCTACGAGCTGCAACGGGCCTACGCCGCGCTGGACTGGTTCCAGCAGGAGTTCGGCGACGACGTGCCGCTGGCGCTGGCGGGCTACGGCGAAGGCGGGCTGCTGGCGCTGTACGGCGCGGCGCTGGACGAGCGCGTGGGCGCGGCGCTGGTCAGCGGGTACTTCGGCCCGCGCGAGGCGGTGGCCCGTGAGCCGAATGAGCGACTGATCTGGGGCCTGCTCAAGGAGTTCGGCGACGCGGAGATCGCCAGCCTGGTCGCGCCGCGCGGGCTGGTGCTCGAGTACAGCCGCGGGCCGGAGCATGAGGCCGTCACCCCCCTGCCGCCACCGCCGGACGCCGGTGAGCTGGACTGGTTTCAAAAAATGGCGCTGCGCGCCGGCGGGCCGGGCGTGCTGACGACGCCACCGTTCGAGGACGTGGCGGCTGAGGTGCGGCGCCTGCGCGACCTGCTGGCGGGCGCGGGCTTCGACGTGCCGCTGCGCTTCATCCACGGTGCGGACGGGGCGACGGTGCCGGCCGGTTCCGGGGACGCCCTGGCCGCGCTGCTCGAGCAACTCGGGCTTGAGGACGTGAGCATGCAGCCCGCGGCCGCGCCCCCGCCGCCGCGCCATGGCATCGACGCGAAGCGGCGGCACGACCGCGTGATGGATGACCTGATCGACCACCTGCTGGCGTGGGCACGGCGGTCGTCGTTCGAGCGCTACCGCCACTTCCAGGGCGATCTGAGCTCACCGGCGGCGTGGGACCGGTCGATGCAGCCTTATCGCCGGGCGCTCTACGACGAGATCGTGGGCCGGCTGCCGGACAGCGACGATCCGCCGCCGGTCAACGTGCGCCAGCGGCAGGTCTTCGATGCGCCGCGCTGGTCGGGTCACGAGGTGATCTACGACGCGCTGCCGGGCGTGTGGGGCTTCGGCGTGCTGGCCGTGCCCAAGGACATCGCCGACGGCGAGCGCCGGCCGCTGGTCGTGCTCCAGCACGGCTACGGCGGCATGCCGGGCAGCTACGCGCGCGACGGGGCGTATCGCGATCTGATGTCGCGCCTGTGCCAGCGCGGCTTCGTCGTCTTCGCCGCCCACCTGCCCTTCAACATGGACGAGAAGAATGGCATCCCCGTCGGGGCGACCATGTTCTCATTCGGTGTCCCGCAGTACCAGCAGGCGCTGCGCTGGCTCAAGTCCCTGGACGTCGTGGATGAGAAGCGCATCGGCTACTACGGGCTGAGCTATGGCGGGCGCGCGGCGATGTACCTGCCCCCGCTGATTCCCGAGTTCAAGTTCGCGGTCAGCTCGGCGTCGTTCAGCCGATGGCCCCAGGCCGGCCTCGACCACGAACGCCAGGGCTCGTCGCTGTATCACGAGCGGATCGGGCCCTTCAAGTTCGGCCTGGGCACGACGTTCGGCCGCGCGGAGCTGGGGCTGATGATCGCCCCGCGCGGGTTCGTCGTGGAGAACGGCTACCACGACACGGCCGTGGTCACCGAGGACGCCGGCCACGAGTACGCCAAGATCCGCCGCGTCTACGACCTGCTGGGCATCGGCGAGCGGGCGCAGTTCAACACCCATATCGGCGGACACGAGGCCCACCTGGACACGCTGCTGCCCTACATCCATCGCATGCTCGAGCACCCGGTGCCCGCGGCGCGACGGGTGCAGCCGCCGGAGACGGTCGAGACGGACGTCGAGGCGGCGACGCCGTGAAGCCGCCGCCCGCCGCTTCCGGCTGACCCGGGCAGCGGCTTTGGTGATCTTTGAATGGTTACACTAACCCCAAGTCGTGGGGTGGCACGGCTTGTCCCGAAGGGCAAGCCGTGCACTTGCCCACGATCGCACGGCTTGCCGCTTCGCGGTCAAGCCGTGGCACCCTGAATACGTCCCGTCTGGGTATAGTCAACCATTCAATGGTCAATAAAGCAACGTGACAAGGGAAAGGTGAGCGCATGGGAGCGAGGGTGGGTGTCGGCTTCGTCGGCTGCGGGCGTGTGGCGCACAGCCAGTTCGCCGCCCTCGAGCCGCTGCCCGAGGCCGAGCTGGTGGCGGTGTGCGACATCGACGAGGAACGGGCCAGGCAGATGGCCGAGCGGTGGGGAGCGCGGCTTTATGGGTGTGCGGAAGAGTTGATGGCCGCCGACGACGTGGACGTGGTGTTCGTGCTCACCCCCCTGCCGACGCATTTCGCCCTGACCCGCGAAGCGCTCGCCCGGGGCAAGCACGTGCTGGTGGAGAAGCCGGTGGCCACGACGCGCGACGAGGTGCTCGAGCTCGCGGCCCTGGCCGAGCGGGCGGGCGTGGTGTGCATGCCCGGGCACAGCTACCGCTACCTGCCGGAGCTGGAGCGGCTGGTTCGCCTGACGCGCCAGGGCGAGGTCGGGCCGCCCCGGGCGCTGTTCATCAGCGAGATCTACCACATGCCCCAGGAGCTGGCCCGGAAGTACAACGGCCCGGTGCAGGAGGTGCTGACGCATCACCTGGACCTGGCCCACGCGCTGCTGGGCCCGCCCGTGCAGGTCCAGGCCTTCGCCGGCTGCTTCCGCGGCCGGGACATCCCCACCGGCGACGAGCAGGTGATGATCAACCTGGCCTTTGCCGGCGGCGTGCTGGGCCACATCTTCCTCTCCTGGGCCGCCGAGGACGAGACCAGCGACCCGTGGACGTTCAAGGTCAAGCTCTGGGCGGCCGATGGCGGCCTGCACTTCTCGCGCCGCGACGCGGTCAGCGCGGTGCGCGACGGTCGCCCGCCCTGGCACTACCCGATGTACGATGAGATGTTCCAGCGCGAGGTGCACTGGCTCGTGACACGCTGCCTCCGCGACGGCGCCGAGCCGCTGTCGACGATGGCCGACGCCGCCGAGGCCACGCGGATGCTGGAGGCGGTCAAAGCCTCGCTGGCCCGCGGCGCGGTCGTGAGCCTGTAGCCCATGCCGCCTCGCCCCCGGGCCGACGGCTGACAAGGAGCTGCGTCATGCGCATCGCCAGCATGGAGTGTGTGCGCCTGAGCTACCGATACCGCGCCGAGGATGCCTGGCAGTTCGCCGGCGGCCACTTCTCCGGGTGGAGCGCCGCGTTCATCCGGCTCAGCACCGACGATGGCGTGGAAGGCGTCGGCGAGATCGGCGACGGGCTTCCCGCTCACGAGGTGGTCCCGGCGGTCGCGGAGAAGCTCAAGCCGCTGGTGATCGGTCAGCCGCTGCTGCACGTGCGCCGGGTGGTCGATGCCCTGTTCCGCAGCGCCCCGGGCTGGGGCAGGCGGGGCATCGCGGTGGGCGTGATCGCGGGGATCGAGTCGGCCCTTTTCGACGCCCTGGGCAAGACGTTGAACGTGCCCGTCAGCGCGCTGCTGGGCGGCGCGGTGCGCGACCGCCTCCCGGTCTACGCCAGCGGCGGCATGAGCTCGACGCCGCAGGGCCTGCAAGAGGAGCTGCGCGAATACGTGGCCCAGGGTTTCCGGGCCGTCAAGATGCGCATCGGCCACGGGCTGGCCCAGGACGTGGAGATGGTCACCGCCGCGCGGGAGGTGGTCGGCCCGGAGGTGGCGCTGATGCTCGACGCCGGGCAGGGCTACGTCCGCCAGCCCATGGACACGATCGCGGCCCAACGCCTCGCCCGCGCGCTCGAGCCCCTGGCGCCCTACTGGCTTGAGGAGCCGCTGCATCCCGAGGACATCGCCGGCCACCAGGCGCTCAGGCAGGCGACGTCCATCCCCATCGCCGGCGGCGAGAACACCAAGACCCTCGGCGAGTTCATCCCGATCCTGGATCACCAGGCCCTGGACATCCTCCAGCCCGACGCCGTGTTCACCGGCGGCATGCTGGAGATGCTCAGGATCGCTCAGGCCGCGGCGATGCACGGTCGGCCGCTGGCCCCGCACACCTGGGGCGCGGCCCCGGGGCTGATGGCCAACCTGCACGCCATCGCCTGCATCCCCAACGCCATCTACGCCGAGCACTCGCAGATGTTGAACCCCCTGCGCACCGAGCTTCTGCTCAGCCCGCTTCAGATGGACGACGGCCGACTGGTGCTTCCGGAGCACCCGGGCCTCGGAGTCCAGTTGACCGACGAGATCCTCGAGGCTTATCCGTACGATCCGCAGGTCGGGGCGCGGTTGCAGGTCGAGCAGCCGACGACGTGACGCCGGGCTCACGTCGGCCGATTGTCCAGCAGCTCGTCGATGCGCTGCATCACGTCGTCGGTGAGCTTCTCGGCCTGGTCGGCGGCGGCGGCGTTGTCGTGGATCTGCTCGGGCCGGGTCGCGCCGACGATCGCCGTGCTCACGTGCGGGTTCTTCAGGCACCAGGCCAGCGCGAGCTGGGCCATGCTCATGCCGAGCTCGCGGGCGATGGCGGTGAGCTGGCGCACGGTCGGCAGGCGCTCGTCGGTGAGCCCGGCCTGCCCGGCCCGGCGGGCCATGCGGCTGTCCTCGGGAACGCCGTCGTTGTACTTGCCGGTGAGCACGCCCTGGGCCAGGGGCGAGTAGATCGTCGTGCCCAGGCCGCGCCGCTCGATCAGGCCGCGCAGCTCCCCCTCGACGCGCTTGCGCGCGAGCATCGAGTGCACCGTCTGCTCCATGCTCGGGCCGACGAGGTGGTCGCGCTCGGCGATGGCATACATCTCGTGCAGGTCGGTGGCGGAGAACTCGCTCGTGCCCCAGTAGAAGATCTTGCCGCGGCCGATCAACTCGTTCATCGTGTGCACGATCTCGTCCAGCGGCGTCGTCCGGTCCGGCCGATGGCAGAAGAACAGGTCGAGGTACTCCAGGCCCATGCGTTGCAGCGCCGCGTCGCACGCCTCGACGAGATGCTTGCGTGACAGGCCGCGCTGCGTGGGCCGATCGCCCACCTGGATCACCTTGCTCGAGACGATGAACGTGTCACGGCGCCAGCCGGTCTTCCTGAAGACCCGTCCCATCGCCAGCTCGGCCTTGCCGGCGCCGTAGGCCTCGGCGCCGTCGAAGAAGTTCACGCCCGCGTCGTAGGCGGCGGTCATGCACGCCTCGGTCGCCTCGTCGTCGACGGAGACGCCGAAGGTCAGCCACGAGCCTAGCGAGATCCCGCTGACGTGCAGGCCGGTGCGGCCGAGCGTGCGATACTGCATGGTTGGTCTCCTTCCTGGCCCGACGAGCGAGCAACCTCAGGGCGAAGATACCGAACCAGCCGCGGCAGGGCGAACCGCCCGGCCCGTGTCGCCTTGCGCAGCGGTGACTTTGAGCTTGACGCCGGTTCCCCCCAACCGCGGAAGGGTCCGCCGAGGCAGGATCGGCCGCCTCTGCCCCTACCGCCTGCCGGAAGTCCCCACGAGTCTTGACACGACCCGCGCGACCCACGCCGAGGCAGACGATGCAGGGCCCGCGTCCCGGGGCTTGACGTGCGGGAAGACCAGGTGGAGGTTGGCGACGACTGAATCCTCATGGGCATGAGGCTGCCCCTCCGCAGCGTCACCGATGTCCCCCTCGGCCGCATCGCCGACGTCGCCGGGCGGGGAACTCGCCGACGGGGCCGACGGTTCAGCGGCGGGCGGCGACGGCGA
>SLDI01000172.1:0-3532 GCA_007125385.1 Phycisphaeraceae bacterium
GCATGCCCGAGCCCATCCACCTGCACGGGCTCTACTACTACTACCACACCTTCGCCCGCGCCATGCACGCCTGGGGCCAGCCCACGATCGAAACCGCCGACGGCGAACAGCGCCACTGGGCGAGCGACCTCATCGACCACCTGGCCGAGCTCCAGAACGACGACGGCTCATGGACCAACGAAGCCGACCGCTGGATGGAGGCCGACCCGAACCTGACCACCGCGTACGCGCTGCTGGCGCTGACGTACGCACTGCGGTGAAAATAGAAGGTGGGCCTTGATGATCGACATGCGCGAAGCCCGCATCCTCGCGACCCTTTTGCTGGTGGGACTCCTGACGATGCCGGCGAGCCATGTCGTCGGCGCGTTTCTGTACGCCGGGCTGGGGATGCCTCACGCGGCCAACCAATGGCTCGGCCTGTTCTGGCGCATGGCGCCGCAATGGATCCTGTTCGCCCTGTTGGGCGGGCTCATCGGCGCTCTGTCGCAACACCGCTGGTTGATCCGCGTCGCATCCCTGATGATCGCGGCGGTGGCCACGGCATGGCTGTTTCGGCTCGCCATGACGATCGCCCCTGGCTTCTGGACACCGCAGCTCATCAGCCAAATGGCTTTCGTCGATGTGATGGGCGCTGCGCTGGCGCTCCAGGCCGGGTGGATCGGCCACCGCTTCGGAGTACGCCGCCGACCGCCAACCTTCGGCCCCGCCCAGTGCCAGGCTTGTGGCTACAGCCTCCGCGGCCTGACAAGCAGCGTCTGCCCCGAGTGCGGCGGTGCCATCCCCTGGCCCGAGGACGCGCGCCGCAACACCGTGTCCACGGCCCCCAAGCCCTAGCACCGCATGGCAACGCGGTGCCTCGACGCCCATGTCCGACGACGCCCCCACCACCGACACCCCCGCCGCCTGGACCTGCCCGCGCTGCGACGAGCCCGTCGACGCCGGCTTCGACCAGTGCTGGAACTGCGGCAGCGACCACCAGGGCAACGTCGACCCCGATTTCACACCTCACGTCGGCCCACGCCACGAACAGAGCCTCTGCGACAACTGTGGCTACCCCCTCTGGAATCTCGACCGCCCCCGCTGCCCCGAGTGCGGCCGGGATTTTGACCCCACCGAGCGCGACACCATCGCCCCGGCCGAGGGCCCGTCGCCCGCGGTGCAGACCAAACGCCACTGCCTGCTCCTCGGCTGGATCGCAAGCCTCGTCACCGCTGCGGTGCTGGCCTTTAACGTCGGCGGGCACGCGAGCCCACCCATTCCCGAGCCAATCCTGTTAATCCTCATCCTCGCCCTCATCGCCGGCATCATCGTCCTGCCTCTGCTGCTGGTCTGGTCGCTGCTGTATGACCGCTGAGCCCCCGACGCCGGTCCTGAGTGAGTCTCGCATGGCGGGGCGAGCGAAGGGCCGGATTTCTTCCCCCCGGCTCCGTGACAATGAGGGAGGGGATTCAGCTTGACCGTCAAACGAAACGTACTGGTTGTGGGTGGGCTGCTACTGCTCGGGGCGGGGCTATCGCTCGCATCCGCGGTTTTCATCACGCCGCCCTGGGTGGATCTTGGTTGGCGCCGTCCGGTCGCGAGCTGGCTTGAATCGATCGGTCTCGGCCAATTCACGGGCATCTGGGCGGTGCTCTGGCTCCGGCTACCTGAATGGACGTTGTTCGTGTTGGCCGGCGCTGCGGTGGGGGCGGCATCGCGCACGCGCTGGCTCCTGCGCGCAGGGGCTGTCGTGACAGGCGTCCTGCTCGCAACCTGGGCGGTGCATCTCTACCTTGGCATGCTCTGGCATTTCCCCGCCGGCGTAGCGCTTCACATGGCTGCGTTCGACGCCCTCGACGCCCTGCTGATCATCACCGCCGCCTGGGCCGCCACCCGCTTGCGCTCGCGACGCTTCCCACCCGGCCACTGCCAGAGCTGCGGCTACTCGCTGCGCGGCCTGACCGGCGACACCTGCCCCGAGTGCGGGGCACCCGTTGCATCATCCTCCGCCCAGGCTGTTGAAACCGACACCACCGCCGCACACCCTTCCCCACGGCGGCTCCGGGCCCCGTGACCTTGAGCTGAGCCTGCACAGTCGCCTGTGAGCATCGCCGGCATGATCCGCGTCAGCGACGACGACGCGCCGGCAGTAGCGCCCGTCGCAGGGCTTGCCGCGTCGCGGACAAGCCATGGCACCCAACGCCGTGAACCCTGGTTGTAGGGTGGGTAGAGCGAAGCGATGGCCGCGGCACCGCCGACGGTCGAACAGGGTTATCCGGACCTTGAACGTCGTTCTGTGGCGCGGCCGTGCGTCCCGGGCCGATGCACCAGCAGGGGCGCGATGGTTGTGCGCCGAGGGATGAGAGCAGGCCCATGGGTTGGTTCCTGACACGCAAGAAGGCGGGCAAGCCACGCGGCCGCAAGGCCTCCACCGGCGCCACAACCCCAAGCTGGAGCCTTCAGCGCACCGCCCGCCTCGTCCGCCGCACGACCGTGCTGGCGATGATCCTCGCCCTCGTCGGCGGGTGGTACTTCGGCGAGCAGGCCCTGCACGACTATCTCGCCGACCGCCACGGCCCGGCCGTGACGCCCGAGCACGTCCAACTCGCCGACGCCCCCGAGTGGATGACCCCGGCCGTGCGCGACGAGCTCAAGCGCTTCGTCGCCGGCCACGTCGAGCCCGACCCGCTGGAGGTCCACAGCCTGCGCGCCGCGGCCACCGCGCTGAGCGGGCAGGCGTGGGTGCGGCAGGTTGAGCAGGTTCGGCGGCGCGCCGACGGCGGCATCGAGGTCCGCGCCACCTACCGCCGGCCCGTGGCCGTCGTCCAGGGGCGCGACGGCTACCACCTCGTCGACACCCAGGCCGTGCGCCTGCCCCGGCTGTACCTGCCGCACCACGTCGAGCAGCTCGTGGAGCAGACGGGCATCGCGATGATCACGGGCATCACCGCCGCCGCCCCGCCCGCCGGCGAGCCCTGGTCGAGCGAGGCCCTGGCCGCGGCGCTGGCGCTGGTGCGGCTGCTCGAGGCCGAGCCTTACGCCGACGAGATCAAGCGTTACGACGCCTCCGGCCGCGACGTCCGCGGGCGGGTGCGGCTGACGCTGTACACCGACCGCGGCGAGATCCGCTGGGGCCTGGCCCCCGGCCAGGAGCGGGCCATCGAGCCCGACGCCGCCGTCAAGAAACGCTGGCTCAGCCAGCTCCAAGAGGCCCGCGGCGACATCGACGCCGGCGGCCGCATCGTCCACCTCTACGGCGCGACCGTCGAGGTCTCCAACCCCTCCAGCGATGCGGGCGCGGCCGCGACGCGGTGATGCCGCGTGCCCACGGCCGGGCGGCCTTCGCCGGGCGGGTGGCCCACCGCGTTCTCAGATCCCCGCTGCGGGCAAGCGCCGTGCCCTGCTATGCTTGCGGGGGCCCGAAACGCATCCCGCGGAGCTGCCTCTGAGCGATCAGCCGTCCCAACCCGTGCCGGAGCCCGTTGAGCCGGGCTTTGGCGGTGCCGAGCCGGGCCCGGCGGCCGCGCCGCCGGCGCGCGACGAGCCGGCGCCC
>SLDI01000455.1:0-12857 GCA_007125385.1 Phycisphaeraceae bacterium
CCCAAAGGGAGGGGGGCGGCTTCGGTCGGTTCGGGTAACATTGTCTGCCGCATTGTCATATCATCCGCGTCCGTGTGATTCCGTGTGCATCCGTGGTTGCCCATGACCGAGGCCTCCGCCAACATCCCCCGCCAGACGCGCCCGCGTCTGCGTGAGCTGCCGAGCTGGACCGGCCCGCTCGTGGCGCTGGCGCTGATCGTCGCCGTCACGGGCATCTGGAACCCGGTGTTCCTGCGGCCGGACAACCTCATCAACATCCTCAACGACGTGTCGCTGCTGGGCATCATCGCCGTGGGCATGACGGCGGTGATCATCCTCGGCGGGATCGACCTGTCCGTCGGCTCGCTGCTCGCCTTCGCCGGCGGCGTGGCGATGATGAGCCTCAACGCCGTCTACAACCACGGCCAGGGCAACGAAATCCTCGCCGTCGCCACGGGCCTGGCCGTCGCCCTGGCCGTGGGCAGCGCCGCGGGCACGCTCAACGGCCTGCTGATCGCCAAGGGCGCGATCCCGCCGTTCATCGCCACGCTCGCCGGGCTGGTCGCCTACCGCTCGGCGGCAACCTGGCTCGCCGACGGCGGGCAGTTCTTTTCACAAGGCTCCGACCTGCTCGCCAAGCTCGGCTGGGGCTTTGAGCTGCCCCTGGTCACCGTGCGCGGCAGCGCGCTGGTCATGCCCTACCCCGTGCTCGCGTTCGTGGCCGTCGTCGTCGTCGGCTACGTCGTGCTCAACCGCACGCGCTTGAGCCGGCACATCTATGCCGTGGGCGCCAACGAGCAGGCGGCGCGGTACTCGGCGATCGCCGTCGACCGCGTCAAGATCATCACGTACACGCTCATCGGCGCGACGGTGGGGTTGGCGGCGTTCCTGCACGCGGCGCGCTACCAGTCGGTGAGCTCATCGAGTGCCGGGCAGTTGCTCGAGCTCTACGTCATCGCGGCGGTGGTCATCGGCGGCACGCGCATGAGCGGCGGGGCGGGCAGCCTCACGGGCACGGTCATCGGCGTGCTGATCATCGGCGCCATCCGCAACATGCTCACCATGCTCAACGTCACCAGCTACGCCCACGGCCTGGTGATGGGCGCGATCATCGTGGCGGCGCTGCTGCTGCACCGCCTGACGCGACGGTGATTGATCGGCCAAAACAGCAGGAGGGGGCGCTACTGGCTGCGTTCGAGGTGGCGCTGGACGGTGGCGCGGGCGAGGGGGTCGAGGGCGTCGGGGTCGAGCTCGAAGGCGCGGCGGTACCATTGGATGCGCTGCTCGTGGGAGAGGGCGGGGTCGTCGCCGACGCCGGCGCAGGCGCGGGCGAGCTGGTGGTTGATGCGGTCGGCCAGGTCGGGGCCGGCACGGTCGCGCAGCGACTCGAGCTCGTCGACGGCCTCGCGGTGGTGGCCTTTCTCGACGAGCTCGGTGACGATCCAGTCGAGCCTGGCTTCGTGGTCCTCGCCGCCGAGCTTGACGAGGGCGACGATGCCGACGACGAGCCCGAGGGTGAGGATGAGGGCGGCGCCGAGCCTGGTCATGGCGGCACCACTGTCGGCGGGCGGGGCCGTGGCGTCAAGGCGGTGGGGGTTGCCGGGGCCGGCGGCGGGTGGGAAGATCACGCCAACGGATAAGGAGCTGCCATGCGCCGCATCGTGATTGTCAGTCTTGTGTGGGTGATCGGGTTGGTCCATGTCGCCAGCGGCCACGAGTCGGGCGAGGGATGGGTGTGGATCGAGGGCCAGGACGCGGCGGAGCATGACTTCATCCGGCACAACTGGTACGACGACGTGGACAAGGCGATCATGTCCGGGCAGCAGTGGCTGTCGCACTACGGCGGCCGGCCGGGCGTGGCGCGGTACCGGTTCGCGTCGCCGGGGCCGGGGCGGTACGTGCTGTGGATGCGGATCAACCCGTTTCGGGTGTCCAAGGCATATCGGCTGGACGAGGGGCGGTGGCGGGAGATCGAGGTGGCCCGGCGGCGGGATGAGATCATGATCTCGCCCCGGCCGGACCATCGCTACCTGGCGTGGGTGCGCGTGGGCGAGGTGGAGCTGGGCGGGGGCGAGCATGAGCTGGCGGTGCGGGTCGACAGCGAGCTGTCGAACCATGGGGGGATCGACGCGCTGGTGCTGACGCGCAACGGGGGTTTCGTGCCGACGGGGACGCGCCGGCCGGGCGCGGAGCACGAGGCGGGGCCGGACGTGTGGTTTCCCGTGGTGGTGGGCGATGAGCCGGCGGGCGAACCGGTGATCGACCTGTCGCATCTGAACCACGACGAGGCGGGCGAGCGTGGCCGGCTGGTGCGTGACGGCGACGCGCTGCGGTTCGAGCAGGACGATGAGCCGACGCGGCTGTGGGGGGTCAACGGCAACATCGCGGCGGGAATGAGCCAGGAGCAGATGACGCGCCGGGCGCGTTACCTGGCGCGGCACGGGGTCAATGCCGTGCGGCACCATCCGGTGTTCGCCTTCCTCGGGCCGATGCGTGACGGGGGGTTTGACGCCGAGCGGCTGGAGCAGTTTGATCGGTGGTTCGCCACGCTCAAGGCGCACGGGATCTATCACCACTGGTCGGTGTTCTATCCGTTGGTGATCTCCGAGGATGACGGGTACCCGCCGGAGCTGTTCGCGGAGCTGAACAACGGGCGGACGTATGGGCTGGTGAACATGTCGCGGCCGTTGCAGGACCTGCAACTGGCGTACGTGACGGCGCTGCTGGAGCACGTGAACCCCTACACGGGGCTGGCGTATCGGGAGGATCCGGCGCTGGCGGTGGTGGAGATTCACAACGAGGACAGCATTTTCTTTCACAATCCGCTGAACCAGTTGGCGCAGGGTGACGCGGGGGATTGGCCGGAGCACGCGCGGCTGCTTCGGCGGGCGTTTCGGGACTGGGCGTTTGAGCGGTATGACGGCTCGACGCGGGCGCTGCGCGCGGCGTGGGGGACGGGCGATACGTTCGATGAGTCGGAGTTCGAGTTGTATGCGGCGTGGCAGATGGATGGTGATGGGCCACGCATTGGCGACCGGGTCGAGCCGGGGCAGCGGGCGCGGATGGGAGATTTCATTCGGTTTTTGACCGAGATGCAGCGCGGGTTTTACGAGCGGCGCGTGGCGGAGCTGCGTGAGGTGGGCTATGACGGGCTGGTGATCACGACGGCGTGGCGGGCCGGCGGTGCGGCGGCGGACCCGGCGAACCTGTACGCGGACGCGGCGGGCGATGCGATCAGCCGGCACAACTACGTCGCGGGCCACGAGGGCCGGCACCGGATTGAGCCGGGGCGTGTGGGCACGTTCACGCACCTGGAGCGGGCGGGCTCGGGTCTGCTGGCGATGGGGATGTACCAGGTGGAGGGGATGCCGTTCGGGACGACGGAGTGGAGCCAGACCACGCCGAACCCGTACAAGGCGGAGGCGGCGCCGCTGGTGGCGTTCTACGGGATGGGTCTGCAGGGCTGGGACTTCTCCTACAAGTTCACGAGCGCGGCGTCGGCGGCGCGGCTGGGCGACGGCTGGCCGGGGCTGCGGTGGTACGCGGCGGACACGCCGCACTACATGGGGCAGTTTCCAGCGCTGGCGTTGGCGGTGCGGCGGGGGGACATCGCGCCCGGGCCGGTGGCGGCGGCGCGGCGGCTCGGGGTCGAGGCGCTGTTCGCGGGGGTTGACCCGCTGGAGCAGGACTTCACCGGCGGCGGGTGGGACGACAAGCGGCTGGTCGGCGACGAGCAGACCCCGGCCGAGGTGCTGGCGATCGGGCGTGTGACGGTGGGCTTTGATGGCGGGGAGAGCGTGAACGTGGACTGGGGGCAACACTGGGACGCCGAGGCGGGCGTGGTCGAGGCCATGACAGGCGAGCTGCGGTGGGATGCGGATCGGCGGGTGGTGACGGTGGCGAGCGAGCGGACGCAGGCGGTGATCGGGTTCGCGGGGCAGGTGGAGGGTGGCTTCGACCTGCCGGCGGTGGCGGTGGAGGTGGAAACGCCGTTCGTGTCGCTGATTGTCACGTCGCTGGACGGGCAGCCGCTGACGCGCTCGCGGAGCGTGCTGGTGACGGCGATGGCGCGGGACAAGCAGACGGGGGCGGAATACAGCGAGGACATGACGCGGCTGGAGCGGCTGGGGGGGCCGCCGCTGGTGATGGAGCCGGTGCGGGCGCGGCTGCGGTTCAAGGGTGCGGGGATCGAGCGCGTGGAGGCGCTGGACGTGGAGGCGGTGGCGACGGGGCGGGAGCTGGAGGTGGTGGACGGGGCGTTCGAGATCGATGGGCGATGGGGGACGTACTACTACCACGTGACGCGTTGAACGGCTGGGGTGTGGCGATGGAGGGGTGTTGGGCGGGGATACGCGAAGCCGCGAGTGGCTATCGGGGTGGGCGGCCCGGTGCATGGTGGGGCGGGTGAGCGTACAATCGGCTCGGGCCTGTTGAGGGAGCCAAGTTGATGAATGTGGAACCGGATCACGCCAGCGTCGCTTCTGCCGCGGGGCCGGCGACGTCGGGTGAGGCGACGGAGCCTGGTGTGGGCGGGGGTGGTCGCCGGGCGGAGCCGCTGCTGCTGGAGATTTCGTGGGAGGTGTGCAACCAGGTGGGGGGGATCTACACGGTGCTGCGTTCGAAGGTGCCGTCGATGATCAGCCGGTGGGGGAACCGCTATTGCCTGATCGGGCCGTACAACCAGGGCACGGCGCAGGTGGAGTTCGAGCCGGCGCCGCTGGTGGGTCCGATCGGTCAGGTGGTCAAGCAGCTTCGGGAGCTGGGGATGGGGGCGCATTACGGTCGCTGGCTGGTGAGCGGTCGTCCGCACGTGGTGCTGCTGAACTACCTGGACGCGTTCAAGGGTCTGCACGAGGTGAAGTATCGGCTGTGGGCGAATCACCACATCTCGATGCCCGGGGATGACGAGCTGCTCAACAACGTGGTGGCGTTCGGCGAGCTTTGCCGACTGTTTCTGTCGCTGCTGGGCGAGGCGGAGGGGGAGCGGCGGAAGCTGGTGGCGCATTTTCATGAATGGATGGCGGGGCCGGCGGTGCCGATGCTGAGGCAGGAGGGTTGGCCGGGCTCGATCGTGTTCACGACGCACGCGACGCTGCTGGGGCGTTACCTGGCGACGAACCACCCGGTGTTCTACGACCACCTGCCTTTTTTCGACGCGGACGCCGAGGCGCGGCACTTTCTGGTCGAGCCGCAGCACAAGATCGAGTCGGCGGCGGCGCACGGGGCGCACGTGTTCACGACGGTGTCGGACGTGACGGCGGAGGAGTGCCGGCATCTGCTCGGCCGGCAGCCGGACATGCTGCTGCCCAACGGGATCAACATTCAGCGATTCGCGGCGCTGCACGAGTTTCAGAACCTGCACGTGAAGTACAAGGATCAGTTGCACGAGTTCACGGTGGGGCACTTTTTCCCCAGCTACAACTTCGACCTGGACACGACGTTGTACTTCTACACGTCGGGGCGGTACGAGTATCGCAACAAGGGGATGGACCTGACGATCGAGGCGCTGGCGCGGCTGAACTGGAAGCTGAAGCAGGCGGGCTCGAACGTGACGGTGGTGTTCTTCATCATCACGCGTGCGCCCATCAAGACGATCAACGTCACGGCGTTGCAGTCGCGGGCGATGCTGCGTGAGTTCCGCAACGCGAGCGAGGCGATCAAGGACCAGATCGGCGAGCGGCTGTTCCACGCGGCGACGGCCGGGAGCATTCCGGATCTGAACACGCTGCTGGACGACTACTGGCGTCTGCGGCTGCGTCGGACGATCTACACGTGGAAGCGCGATCTGCCGCCGCTGATCGTCACGCATGACCTCCAGGACGACGCGCGCGACGCGGTGCTGAACCAGTTGCGCTCGTGCCAGTTGTTCAATCTCCAGCACGACCCGGTGAAGATCATCTATCACCCGGACTTCATCGCGGCGACGAACCCGCTGTTCGGGATCGACTACGACCAGTTCGTGCGGGGCTGTCACCTGGGCGTGTTTCCCAGCTATTACGAGCCCTGGGGGTACACGCCGCTGGAGTCGATCGCGCTGGGGGTGCCGGCGATCACGAGCGACCTGTCGGGGTTCGGGTCGTATCTGAAGCAGTTGACGCCGGAGCACGAGGAGCGTGGCGTGTACATCGTGCCGCGGCGGCACACCGACTTCAACCAGGCGGCCGACGAGCTGGCGGATCGGATGTTCCGGTACTGCCAGTTGACGCGTCGTGAGCGGATCGCGCTGCGCAACAGCGTGGAGTCATTCAGCGAGCATTTCGACTGGCACAACCTGGGCAAGCGTTACCACGAGGCGCACGAGCTGGGGCTGGAGCGGCTGGGGTAATACGAATCCAGGTGATTCCGTGTGCGCGTGCCACGGTTTGTCCGCGAAGCGGCACGGCGTGCGCGACGCGACAGATGCACGGCTTGCCCATGGGTCAAGCCGTGGCACCCAAGGCCGTGAACTCTCGCTGTAGGGTGGGTAGAGCGAAGCGAAACCCACCGGTTGCGGCGGGAATCCACGCCCAGCGTGGTGGGTTTCGCTGCGCTCTACCCACCCTACATCAGCGCCGCCACACGTGACGTTCACGGCGTTGCGTGGCACGCCACGCCCACGATTGAGGGGGGTGGGGGGGCGGTTTCGTCAGGCGACGAGCCGCGCGATGAGCGTGAGGGCGATCGGATTCGCGGTGGCTCAGCCGTACATTTGGGGCGTGGCGGGCAGGCCGGACCATTCGCCGCGTTCCAGGGCCCACTGGCGCAGGCGAGCGAGGGTGCGCAGCAGGGCGCGGACGTACTGCTCGCGGCGTTGGTGATGGCCTGCGTCGATGACGGCGTCGCCGGGCTCCTCGACGAAGTCGTGTTCGAGGATCAGCTCGCGGACGGTGGGCTCGAGCTCGCGGACGGGGCCGTCGCACTGATCGAGCAGGCGAACGAGCTCGGACAGCAGCCAGCGCGGCGAGGGGTTGAGCACGACGATGGGGGCGTCCGCGTCGGCGACGCGGGCCCATTCATGCTCGAAGATCTCGACAGCCAGCGACTCGATGCCGGGCCGGTCAAACATGGCAACCTCCCTTTTGCCGCCGCCCATTCAATCCCCAACTGAACTCTACGCCGCGAAGCGGGTGAATCAAGGTTCGCGGGGCGGTCGTGGCATTGGCAAAGCGGCAAGCCGCCGGGAGGCAGCCCGCCGGGAGGTGGGGGCGGTGTCAAGGCACGAGGAAGCTGTCCGCCGGGCCGGTGGGCGTCTCGTGGCCGGTGAACTCGGTGACGCCGTCGGCGACCCAGATGTTGGTGGCGCTGTTGGTGCCGGGGATGCGCATGAGTGGGCGGACCTGCCAGTGTACGGAGCCGTCGCCGCGAAGCACGTTCTGGCCGCGTTTGGCGTGGGCGCGGCTGGGGGTCACGCGTGGGGCGTCGGCGTCGAAGCGCAGCTCGCCGACGCGGATGGTGAACAGGGGGTTGCGGTCGGCGAGCACGGCCAGGGGAGCCTTTTCTTCGAGGCGGTGGGGCTGATCGGTGTACTGGTTGTGGTAGCTGAAGGAGACGGCATCGGCGTTGGGCCAGTCGTGGGCGGCCGGGTCGACGCGGAGGGCGGCGTGACGGTTCTCGGGGCAGGCGAGCTTGTCGGGCTCGACGTAGCCCTTGCGGACGAGCAGGAAGAGGTGGGCGGAGTTGGAGGTGACGGTGCCGTCGGGGCCCGGGGCCTGGCCGACGTGGAACCAGGGGGCGCCGGGCTCGACACGGTCGCGGGGCATGTTGCCGTTGTGGTCGCCGGCGTAGGCGGCCATCGCCTCACCCGCGTTGGAGAGGTTGGCCGCGCATTGGGTCCGCCGGGCCTCGAAACGGTTGTGCTCGAGGGCGGGCAGCAGCAGCGCCAGGGCGATGATCGCGGCGAAGGCGGCGCTGGCGACCTGGCGCCAGGCGGGCCCGCCGGCGGGGCCGGCCTCGGCGAGCATCTGGGCCTGGGTGGCGAAGCGTTCACGCTGCCGGGCGGCGCGGGCGCGATCGAGGGTGGCCTGGACGAGGGCTTCGCCGGCGTCGTCGCCATTGACGGGCCAGGTGGCGATGAGTTGGAGCAGGGCGTCGACGCGTTCGACGCGCCGGCTGTCAACATGGGCGAGCGGTGGGCCGGTCACGTCGCCGGCGCGTGCGGCGAGGCGGGCGTCGAGTGCCCGGGCGTCGGCGTCGGCCAGCCGGACGAGGGCGAGCGAATCCTCGGTCTTGTTGAACGGGGGATCGGGCTGACGTGACTGACTCATTTGGGCGTCCTTCTCGCTTTCTCACCTCTGTTGCTGCCGCGCCTGGTAGCGGGCCTTCCACAGTTCGGCGAAGGTGCCGACGGCCGTGTGGAGCCTGGACTTGACGGTCCCGAGCGGGATGCCGAGCATCGAGGCGATGTCCTTGTAGGCGAACCGGTTGAAGTACGCCAGCAACAACACTTCCCGGAGGTGGTCGGGCAGGGCCTCCACCACCTCCTGCACCAGCTCACGCGTCTCCTGCCGCTCCAGGTCCTCCGTGGGCAGGGGCAGGTCGGCCTCAAGCAGGTCGACGAAGGTCCGGCCGTCCTCCTGGCTCTGGTCCACGAGGGCCGAGAGCGGCGCCGCCTGCTGCCGGGTATTTCTACGCAGCCAGTCGCGTGCTTTGTTCGCGGCGATCGTAAAAAGCCAGGGCTTGAAGTTCCGTGAGAGGTCGAAGGTCTCGATCGAGAGGTGGACCTGGAGGAAGGTTTCCTGGAAGAGGTGCTCGGCGGCGGCGCGGTTTCCGACAAACCGGATCAGGAAATGGAGCAGTTCCTGGCGGAACCGCCGCACCAGCACCTCGAACGCCCCCTCGTGGCCGGCACGGTAGCGCGCCACGACCTGCTCGTCGCTCAACCCGGCCCAGTCCTGATCGGCTTCGGCGTGCATGCGATAGGTGATTGTAGGGATTCGTGCCGCGTGCCGCGGCGGGCGTTAATCCAGCGGGTTGATCGCAAGTCCTGTTGCAAGCTTGGGATAAAAGAACGTGCTCTTCTGGGGCATCAGCTCGCCGGCCTCGCTGACGGCGCGGACCGCCTCCAGGGGCGTCGCCCGCAAGACGACACCGAGCTGATGATCCGGGCCGTCCGCGATGTCGCGGAACTGGGCGATCTCGTGCGGGAACTTCCAGGTGACCTGGCCGCCATCTTGCCCAGCTTCACAGAAATGGGGCTGGCAAAGGCGTTCGACCAGCAGGTGCTGGACCAAGGCGACGTCGAGCGAGCGCCAGGCCGGCGACTTGTCGGGATGGGTGGCGGCCAGCGGGTCGGGCTGAAGGGGGCGGGCGAGAAAAAGCTTGGCGCCGGCGGTGGCCGCGGGGTCGTAGAGGCCGATCACGTGGGGAGCCTGGTCGGCGGGGCCGGCGGCCGCGAGGGCGGCCTCCAGGGCGTGGGGGTCGTCGCCGGGCACCGGGTCGAAGCGCAGCAGGCCGTCGGCCAGGTGCTGGAGGCGGTTCATGTCGAAGGCGGGCATGTTGCCCAGGACCCGGTGGGTGGGCAGGACGATCATGCCCGGGTCCTGCATGGCGACGAGGACGAACATGCAGCGGGCGGCGCCGCCGGCCGCGCCCTGGGCCTGGCGCTCCTGGAGGTAGTTCAGTGCAGTGTTGTAGCGGTGGTGGCCGTCGGCGATGAACACGTCGCGGGGGGCGAGAGCGTGGTTGACGGCGTCGATGGTCTCGTGGTCGGTGACCGGCCAGAGCTCGTGGGCGACGCCGTCGTTGGCGGTGGTGCCGCGTCGGGCCGGGGGATTGGCGTCCATGACGCGCTGGAGGATGGGGCCGACGTCGTCGGCCGGGTCGGAGTAGATGCCGAAGATGGGCGAGAGCTGGGCCCGGGTGGCGCGCATGAGCTTGAGGCGGTCCTCCTTGGGTGCGGAGAAGGTCTGCTCGTGGGCGTGGATGCCGGCCTTTTCGCCAAACGGCTGGACGGGGAGGTTGGCGATGAGGCCGCGGCGGGCGTACGGCTGGCCGGCGACGGTGTAGGACTGGCGGTAGACGAACAGGGCGGGGACATCGGTGGCGGTCAGCGTGCCGTCGTCGAGCCACTGGCGGTAGGTCGCGGCGGCGCGGGCGTAGGCGCTGTCGGGGCCGACGGTCTTGGGCGGGAGGTGGGGCAGGTCGACGGCGACGATGTTGCGATCGCTGGCGTCGAGGAGGGCGGCCTTGGAGGCCTCGTCGAGCACGTCGTAGGGCGGGGCGATAAGACGGGAGATGTCCGGGCCATCGCCAGTGGCGTACAGGATGGCTCGGATCGGGTGGATCTCGGGCATGCGCGGGCTTTCGTTCGTAGCGGGTGAAGCCGCGGCTCATGACGCGGTAGCGGACAGGATAGCGGTTTCGCGACCGGGGCGCGGCGGTTGGCACGCAACGCCAACGGGTCGGAATCGGTCGGTTGCGGTCTGACGGCTATTGGCCAACCTTTCGCAGGATGAGGACGTGGTCGAGGCGGTCGCCGGCGAAGGGGATGGGGCGGTCGATGTTGTGGTCGAAGCCGTAGGTCGCGACGTGCTCCAGGCTGGGGAGGCGGTGGAGCAGGCGGGCGAGTTGGGGGGCGTCGTAGGTGCGGAAGCGCCAGTGGGACTCGAGTCGGCGGGTGGTGCCGTCGCGGTGGGTGGCGATGAGGCGGGCGCGGACGCGCTCGAGGCGGGTGCGGGGGTCGGCGGGCCAGCTCTGGATGTTGCAGACGACGTGGACGCCGTGGCGCGAGGCGACCCAGCGTTCGCGGCTGCGCTGGGTGACGTCGTACTCGCTGAGGTGGACGCCGAGGACGTAGATGCCGCCCGGGGCCAGTGCGTCGGCGACGCAGCGAAGGTGGCTGCGGGCCGCGGCGTCGGTGAGCAGGTACTTGAAGGAGCTGACGAGGCAGTGGGCGAGGTCGAAGCGGCCGGGGGTGGTGAAGGCGCTCATGTCGCCGTGGCGGAGGTTGGCCTTGAGGCGTTGCTGGTCGAGGCGCTGGCGTGCGAAGCGGAGCATGGCCTGGCTGAGGTCCAGGCCGGTGACCCGGTAGCCGCGCCGGGTCATGGCGGCGACGAGTCGGCCGCTGCCGCAGGCCGGCTCGAGGACGCGTCGGCCTCGGCTGCGTGCGTGGCGCTGGTGCGCGGCGTCGAGGAAGTCGGCTTCGGTGGCGGTGTCGGCGTCGAAGATGATGTCGTAGTAGAGCGGCTGCTCGTACCAGTCGAACGGTTGGTAGCGGGGCATGGGGTCTCCACGGCCGCGGGGCGCGTCAAGGCTCGTCGGGGACATTGGCGGCCGCTTTATAACAGATGCTCTGCCTGTGACGACTGGGTCGAGGCGCGTGTCTGCCACGAGGGCGCGGCTGGGTCAAGCGCGGCGGGCGGGCGGCCGAATCGACTCGCAGGATCCGCCGCCGCCGCCTGCGAGAGTCACTGATGCGCAAGCTCCTCTTCGCCCTGCTCGGCCTGCTGCTTGTCGGTGTGCCGGCCGTCGACGCCCGCGCCGGGCTCGTCTGGCACCTGGATCAGATCCGCTATTACGAGGCGGTCAACGACGAGCGCTGGGCGCATCACCTGTCGCTGGGGGCCGGGCAGAGCATCGTGATTCTCGACACGGGCATCGACCCGGACCACGTGCTGCTGAACGATCGGGCGGTGAGCGGCGGTGACTTCACGCCCGGGGCCGGCTCGTGGGCGGACGTGCATGGCCACGGCACGGCGGTCGCGTCGGTGGCGGCGGGACGCGCAGCGTGGCTGACGACGGGCGAGGCGATCACGGGCGTGGCGCCGCACGCCGAGCTGATGTCCCTGCGCGTGCTCGATCAGCGCGGGGCAGGCTCGTTCGCGAGCATCAACAACGCGCTGGCCTGGCTCATCGACGCGGTGCGCGACGGGCAGGCGAGCGTCGACGCGGTGAACCTGTCGCTGGGCTCGGAGACGACCTTCGCCAGCCCGGGCGATCTCTTCGGCTCGACGGTCGAGACGTTCAACGACCACGCGCGGGCGCTGCGCGACATGGGCATCCCGGTGATCGCGGCCGCGGGCAACGACGGCGACAGCGAGGCGTTGAGCTTCCCGGCGATCTCGCCCTACGTGATCAGCGTCGGCGCGTCGACGCGGTCGGACACGTTCGCGTCGTTCTCGAACCGCAACGGCGAGCTGGACCTGGTCGCGCCGGGCCGCGGCATCATCGCCGCGTGGGCGGGGCTGGGCGCGGGCCCGGACAACATGCTCGGCAGCTATGACGGCACGAGCTTCGCGGCGCCGCAGGTGGCGGCGGCGGTGCTCCTGATCAACGAGCTGCACGAGGCGTTGCACGGTCGGCGGCCAGGGCATGAGGAGATGTTGGAGCTGCTGCGCACGAGCGAGGCGGTGGTGGAGGACGTCGCGGCGGGCGTGGCGGTGCCGCGGCTGGACGTGTTTGCGGCGCTGGAGGCGATGTACGTCGCGGCGGTGCCCGAGCCGGGCACGGCGGCGGTGGTGATGGCGCTGATCCTGGCCGCGACGCGGGTTCGCCGGCGGCACGACCCGGCTGTGGCCGGCGACCGCGACGCGGTGGCGCATGGTCAACGGGATCCGCACGCGGGCGGTGATCGCGCGGCACGGCCGGCCGGTTGACGCGGCAGGCCCGCCCCCCAGGCCTCAGCGCTCGGGTCGGAGCGTGGCCTGTCGATCACCGTTCGGTCACGCTCCGAGTCTGTCCGCAGCAGTGCAGCGCGAAGGTGCAGGTCTCGTCGATCAGCCGCGACGTCGCCCCCGGCAACGGGCCATCCATCGCCAGCGGGTTGGGCGCGTCGAACGTGTGCGAGGCCGCGTCGATGATCAGCAGGCGCCCGCGCTCGCCCGCGGCCGCGGCCAGCTCGTGCGCCGCGGCCACCGGCACCGTCGCGTCACCGCCGCCGTGCAGCACCAGCATCGGCAGCG
>SLDI01000663.1:0-3531 GCA_007125385.1 Phycisphaeraceae bacterium
CGTGGTCTCCTGGTGAGGTTGTTGCGAGAACAACAACATCTTCACAGGAGACCCTTTCATGCGCAAATCGTTGTAACGCGCGCTATGGCGCAGAGTTATGGCGTAAGTTCATGGCATTCTGGGATGAGTCTGTATCAGTACGTTAGGGCGAATCCAGTGAAGGATCGTGATCCGAGCGGGCTTATCGCGGCCCTGTTACCACCAAGTCCCTGCCCTACGAGTACTTGCCGAAACGCTGGATCATCGAGATCGCCGTTCTGTGTTGGGTTCTGTCAGGGTGACCTCATCTGTCAACTCCGTTGGGTCAGTCGCCCGCCATTCGGACATACTTACTATTGCTCATGTGCTTGACCTATTATAACACCTTCGCCACCCTGTACGTTATTTGGAGGATATCATGGGTATTCGGGAGGTCATTTCTTATGTGCTCTGTGTTTATATGGCGATGGCAGTGTGTGCGGCAATCGTCGGTTGCCACAAGCAACATCGCTCCGTGCCGGCAGCCCCGCCGTCTTTCGACTGTGTTGTCCAAAAGATGGAATCGCTCGGTGCAGATGATGGTAGGTTTGATAAATTTCAAATAACGGACACAACTCGTTGGTATCAGGGGTATCTCATCCGTTTCGACATTGCCGTTTCACCAGTCGATTCTGACAGTGACAGTGTTCAAGTCCACGACCAAATTCATGATCTTGTCATCGCGGTGTCCAGTGCGTGTAAGATTCGTGGTCGCGTGGCGGGAGCCCGTGTCACTGACGAGCGGCCACACACTTTTTATGTTGAGTTCGGCTATTCGCCGGAGTTGGGATTTCCGGAGATTGAAGGGGATTACGATATCCCTTGACTCGTTCCGCGCTGTTCAAAAATTCTGTCGCAGGCAACTCGCGACGTGACGAGGGTATGATGAGCCCCGTGGAGCCAGAGGTGGCCATGAAGGACCGGGCCCGGAGAACCCCGATCGGGATGCGAAATGGCGGCTCTGGTGGTGTGCTCGCAGACCGATCGCGCTCCGCCGTTCGTCGTCGGTGCGGGCATATACGTGTCTTTTCGATCGCCTCCTGGACGCGTGCCACCGGATGCTCCGCCAGCAGTTGCAGCACACGCACGAACTGCCGGGCGTCCGCCGACGTCCCGAGCTTCTGCTCCAGGGCGTCACGCAAGCGCCCGAATGTCGCCGGCAGCCGCCAATCGCGGTATACCGGCGCATGGTCCAGCGCCGCCGGCCGCCGACCCAGCGTGACCAGGTAGTGCAGCGGATCGAGGATCAACTCGCCCCGGCCGTAGCAGCGCCGATGCTCGGCGATCACCCGATCCGCCATCACCACCTCCACGTGATCGATGTAACCCTTGATCGTCACCGTCTGGAACGCTGCCGGTCGCGGCACGCTGTAGCGGTTGTTGTCGAACCGCGCCGTCTGGTACTTGTCCACCTTCGCCGGCGCAAACACGCATGGATCGAACGCTCGCTCAGACAACGCGCCCGCATCGCGCCGATCGTGCTCCAGCCTGGCGCCGATCGTCTCCGTCTGACCCCGGCTCGTGCGCTCCAGCTCACGCTGGCAGCAGTGGCGAAGATGCGCGTTGAGCTCATCCATGTCCCGCACCCGCGGCACCGGCGTCGCCCAGCGCCGCTGAAGGTCGTACACGCTGTTCTCCACCACCGGCTTCTCCCAACCGCTGGCGGGCATGCAGAACTTCGCCGACAACGCGTAGTGGCTGGCCAGCGCCGCGTAGCGCGGATGCAGTTGGCGTGATCGCCCCTTGAAGATCTGCGGGGCCACCGTCTTGGGATTGTCCCACCATAACTCGCGCGGCACAGCCTGGAAGAACCCGAACGCCTTGACCAGACCCGCCAGAATCGCCTCCGTCCGCTCGGTCGGCATCGCCATCGCGAACTTCGCCTGCGAGTACGACCACGTCGTCAACAACACCGGAACCTGCCGCCGACCATCGGGCCAGTCCACGTCGATGTGCCCGAAGTCCGCCTCCAATCGACAACCCGGCGCGTGCGACAGCGGAACGAACGTCTGCCGCGCGGCCTCACGCCGCCGGCCGACGTAGCGCCGCACCTGGTCGTAGCCGCCCGTGTACCCGTGCTCCGGCTCGCACAGCCGGCGGTAGATCTGCCTGGCCGTGTGACGCTGCTTCGGCGGCGCCTGCACGTCCTCAAGTAGGATCCGCTCGATCACCGGATGGAATGGCCCGAGCTTGGGCGCCGCCCGCGGCTGGCTGAGCGTGTACCGCACCGGCTCCGCAAAGGCCAGCGCCTTGCGGATCGACTTACGCGACCGCTTGAAGCGCCGGGCCAGCGCCCGGATGCCCATCCCGTCCCGTCGAGCCTCCCGAATCTCCGTAAAGTCTTCCACCGTAAGCACCTCGGGCTCCTTTCGCTGGACGGGCCTGGTCGTTCAGGCCCCCAGCGTCCGGAGTTTGCTGCGGTGGGTCCATTTTCAGCGCCGATCCCTCTCCCGAGGTGGGTCCCTTTTGCATGCCGATCACCAGATAGCGTACCGGGCACGGTGAAAGACCTTCGCGCCGATCTTGACCAGCTTTTCTGGCAGTGTGGCCAAGGACCAGTGCCGCACGCTCGCGGGCAGGGTCAGCCGACGCAGGCGTGACTGGTGGGCCTGTTCGTGCCCGACGTGCGGGCGCTGCGCACCATGCTCCCGCTGTACCAGCACCCCGCCTGGATGAGTGGCGAACGGTTGAAGGCGATAATCGGGGCAGCCGGCCGCACCTCCTACGAGGACGCCCTGATGCCAACACTGCAATGGCTGGACGACCCGACGTAGAGGCCCCAGGGGGCAGGTCTTGTGTCGCCGCTGATCGTGCTGGCCTCATGCATCGGCCGCCGCTGGCCCCTGCGATGCGGGCGACGTGCCGACGTCATCTACCGATCACCCGCCTTTACCGGCGCCAACGGCCCGACGTATTCGCGCGCCACCACGACATGGTCGAACTGCACGCGGTGATGGGGGTCGGGATCCTCCACGCCGGCCCGCGCAATGCTCTGCGGCGTCACGTAGTGCAGCAGCCAGAGGAAGTTGAGCTTCATCCGCTCGTCCGTACGCCAGCGGAAGCCCTCGAACACCTCCTCGCCATCCTCGGCCAGCGTGAAGCCCATGCCTGTCCAGCGCGTGTGCCGCGTGCCGGGGGAGATGTGCATCACCAGTTCCCCATCGAGCCACAGGGCCAGCTCGCCGTCGCGTTTCACCGGGTCGCTGTTGAGCCTGACCATGACCTCGACGCACTGCCATTGGCCGCGTCGTGCCACGTGGCGCTCGGCCGGGCGCAGGCCGTTGCCCCAGTAGCGCCCGTCGGCCGATTGCTTCATCTCCGGCCAGTAGACGTAGAACGCCCACGCCCCGGGCGGGTCGACCCGGCCACGCTCCGCGAACGGCTGCGTACCGATGACGAAGCGGTCATCACCGCGCGGCCGCGTGCCCGCCCCGCCCTGCGGCCAGCGCGTCGGCGGGTGATAGCCGCCGACGCGCACGAAGTGGTGCAGGTAGCCCGCGTCCTCGGCGAAGC
>SLDI01000045.1:0-3522 GCA_007125385.1 Phycisphaeraceae bacterium
GGGGAAAGGGGGCGTTGTGCCCGCATCGTACGCCCGCTGGCGTTCTCCCCGGCTCGAGACCCGCTCAGCCCCGCCGCCAAGCCCACAACGCGATGCAACCTATGTCGCTGAATAATTCCGGCTCAGGCATCCGCCCGAACCTCATCAACACCGGCGAAATCATCGTCGAGCGCGGCTTTGTTGAACACGGCTTCCCCCAACGCGGCTGGCTCAGCTTCCAGAAGTGGATCGACGAGCGCGACCCCAAACGCATGACCTTCGACCAGGGCACGTGGACCGTGCACCCCATGAGCGAGGTGCACGTTGAAAAGGTCAGCATCGACCACGAGCTTGACCTCACCCAGTGGTACATGGCCATCAACGCCTCGAACGTCACGCTCATGGGCCCTGCGCGGTTCGATTTCCTCAACACCATCGAGGAGAATCGCGGACGACTGACACTGCAGAACAACCACCTGTTCATCACCGCCGGCGACCTGCTCAACCGCGGCGAGATCCGCGTCGAGTCCGGCGCCACGCTCCAGATGCCAGGCGCCCGGCTGATCATCGACGAAGGGACCGTCTTCATCGAGGCCACAAGTGGCGCGAGCCTCGTCGGCGCCGCGAGCATCGAGGTCATCGGCGGCGCGTTCACCAACGCACTGGACGCCGGCCCGATCACGCTGGGCAATGACTGGATCGTCCGCGAAAAGTGGCTTGGCGCGGATTCCCAGGGCCACGACATCGTCGCCCCCGCCAGCGTCAGCTTCGGCGACGCGTGGGTCGATGCCGTCGCAATCGGTGCCAGCGTCACGCTCGACGGCAGCGAGGCGACCATGGCGCCGCTGACCCGCCTGGCCTCGAACGCCGGCTCCCTCAGCCTCACCGGCGGCAGCGTGCTCGCAATCGAACAGGATCTGCACAACACCGCCACCGGCACGCTCAGTGTCAGACGGGCCGCGCAACTGCTCATCGACGGCTCGCTAACGAGTGAAGGGGAGTTGATCGTCGGCCCCGAGGGGTATCTCCAGGCCGAGGCCGTGCACCTTCTCGCGGGCTCGGCGGCGATCGACGGCGTGCTCGATACGCCGGCCGTGACCATCAGCGACAACGTCGCCGTCACCGGCTCGACACTGATCACCGGCTCGTTAAGCAACGCCGGGCAGCTCGCGGTGGGCAGTTCCGCGGGCATCATGGAAGTGTTTGGTGGGGTCAATCAGGCGAACACCGGCTCGATCGCCTTCGAGATCCTTGGTCAAGTGGCGGGCGCGAGCTACGACCAGCTTATCCTGCATGCGGACAGCGCGTTCCGCGGCGAACTGCTGCTCAGCTTCGGCGGCGACTTTCAGCCGCGCTTCGGCCGACAGTGGTTGCTCGGCGACGCACGCCAGATGCTCGACGGCAGCAGACGGGCGCAGGTGGACTGGCTGTTCGACGAGATCAACGTCGTGGGCTTGGACCCGCTGACCGCCGACCCGCTCGCGGGCGCCTCGCCGCTGCATGCCCAGGACATGCTGCTGGGGATGTACCTCGACCTGGCCGTGCTGCTGAGCTTCCACGGCGGTTCAGGTGGAGACCTGCTGGTCTACATCGCTCACCTCGTGGGCGACATGAACCTCGACGGGGCTGTCGACACAGGCGACGTCGCCCCGTTCGTGCTGGCGCTGACGGACCCGGCGGCCTACATGGCCCAGTTCGACATCGACGAGGCAGCGCTCATCGCCCTGGGCGACATCAACCAGGACGGCGCCTTCGACACCGGCGACGTGGCGGCGTTCGTGCAGTTGCTCGTCAGCGGCGCCACCGGCGGTTCGCCGGACGTGCCCGAGCCCGGTACGCTGGCCCTGCTGGGGTGGGCGGCAGCGTTGGTGCTGTCGCGTTGGCGTGGGCGCAGATGATCGGCTGGCCGGGTTCGTGTGCTCGTTCGGCTGCCACCCCGTGGTGTGTTCGCAACGCTCCAGTGCGATCCATGTCGACTTTCCGGGCGTCGCGGTGAACTGGCTGGAGCAGGAGCACCCCGGAGCGACCGGGCTGTTTCTGCAAGGCTCGCTCGGTGATGTCAACAGTTGCGTGGTCCACAAGCCGGACCAGGCGTCCCTGCTGGCGCTGAACGTGATCGCCGGCCGCTTCGCCCGCTGCGTGCGCCGCGGCCTTGTGAGCGCCGCGCCGCTGGCCGTGGATCGCGTCGCCGTAGCGGATCGCGAGCATCGCTTCACCCGCCGCGACTTTGCCGCCGCCGATCTGGAGTGCATGAGAGCCGAGGAACCGCACCGTCACGCGCGGCGGCTCGATCGTCGCCTGAGCCTCCCCCGTTTGGACGGGCGCGGGGAATTTGTGGAGGATGGTGCTGCCTCCACCGCAACCCCGGAGCCCGCCAATGGCCAGAAGAACCTACACCGAGCAGTTCAAGCATGACGCCGTCAAACTCATGACCGACCAGGGCTACAGCCTCAGCAAGGCCAGCAAGGCCCTGGGCGTCTCGACCACCACGCTCGCGGCGTGGAAGCGGACGCTCGTGCCCCAGGAGCAATCCGACCTGGAAGCCGAGAACCGCCGCTTGCGCGAGGAGAACCGCGAGCTGCGAGCGGAGCGCGAGATTTTAAAAAAAGCGGCCACCTTCTTCGCGAAGGAGCAGCGATGAGATACGCCTTCATCGCCGAGCATCACGACCGCTGGCCGGTGCGGCTGCAATGCCGCGTGCTGGACGTCAGCGCCAGCGGCTATTACGACTGGCTGAATCGCGAGCCGGGCCCGCGTGCCAGGCGGCGCGCCGAGTTGGGCGAGCGCATCGCGCGGATCCACGCCGACAGCCGCGGCCGCTACGGCAGCCCGCGGGTGTTCAAGCAGCTCAAGCACGAGGGCGAGACCGTCGGCCGCAAACGCGTGGAGTCCATCATGCAAGAGCACGAATTGCAGGGAAAATGCCCGCGAAAACGGGTGCCACGCACCACCGACTCGGCCCACGACAAGCCCGTGGCGGACAACGTCATCGAGCGCGACTTCACCGCCACGGCCGCGAACCAGAAGTGGGTCGCAGACATCACCTACATCGACACCGACGAAGGCTGGCTCTACCTGGCGACGGTGATGGACTGCTTCAGTCGGCGGATCGTGGGCTGGCGTGCGGCCGATCACCTGCGTGCCGAGCTGGTCGAGCAGGCGCTGACGATGGCGGTGAAGTCGCGCGGCATCCATCGTGATCAGGGCCTGGTGCATCACAGCGACCGTGGCGTGCAGTACGCCAGCGGGATGTTCCAGGCGCTGCTGAGCCAGCATGGCATCGTGTGCAGCATGAGCCGTAAGGGCGACTGCTACGACAACGCGGTGATGGAGAGCTATTTCGGGACGCTCAAGACGGAGCTGGACGAGCCATTGCCGACGCGGGCTGCGGCGCGGCTGGCGTTGTTCGAGTACATCGAGGTGTTTTATAATCGTCAGCGTCTACACTCGACGCTGGGGTATGTGAGTCCCGCGGCCTACGAAGCCCAGCACCCGGCCGCGTAACATGCGAACCCCCGCGCCCGTCCAAACGGGGGAGGCTCA
>SLDI01000124.1:0-3517 GCA_007125385.1 Phycisphaeraceae bacterium
CGAAATCGTTCGGCAAGAAGGCATTTGCACGGTACCTGGGCTTCGGTGCGCCTGGGCACTGGCGGACAAGCCGCCAGTGGCACCCCGATCACCGCACGTCGCACCTGCTGCTCCTTTGAGGCGCGCCCCCCGGGCAGTGCGCCCAGACCGCGTGTCACGGCGGGCGCCCCCCGACGTGAGCTTGGCCTGTGGGGTGGGTAGAGCGAAGCGAAACCCACCATTATGCCTTGGATCCGCGGCCAGCGTGGTGGGTCTCGCTTCGCTCTACCCACCCTACGCCCGCGTCCGAAGCACGCCCGCGCCCGACTGCGCGGTCCCGCGGCAGCGCGTGCGAACGCCGCGCTTGGCCGCGCGCTTGCACCGGCAGGCACCGTCCGCGACACTGGTGGGGGCACTTCTCTTTCACGAGGCACGATCATGATCTCAACGCATCGACATCCGGCGATCGCGGCGGCGGCCCTGGCCATCGCCCTGACCGCTGCGGCCGGCCATGGACAGGAGCTGGACGTGGACCCACAGCAGTTCTACGAGTCGGCGATCGCCGGCAACCCGCACTGGGGCAACGAGCACACCGGCGAGCAGTTCTGCTGGCACGCGCGCGTCCCGGCGGGCTCGTTCGTCCAGGGCTATCTCGTCACCGGCGACGAGGCGTGGCTGGACCAGGCGGTGCGCTACTTCGACACGCTGGCCGAGCGCATGGACGAGGGGCCGGACGGCTACAAGGGCTTCATCGGGCCCTACATCTACGACGGCAGCGTCTGGGGCGACGTGCACGTCGGCGACGCGATCCTGTTCGACCCGATGCTGCGCTTCAGCGAGCTGGTGCTGGTGGACCGGCCGGAGCTGCGCGAGCGCTACGGCGAGCCGGCCGAGCGGTACGTCGAGCTGGCGCGGGTGCACCTGTTCGAGAAGTGGGAGTCGCGCGGCACGTATTACGAGAACGGGCCGTTCGGCGGGTACTTCCAGTGGGATCACTTCCTGCGCGAGGCCGACCTGAGCGAATGGGTGCACATGCCCGAGCGGCAGGGGGCGAGGCTGTCGCTGCCGTTCAACAAGAACATGGACATGGCGGTGGTGGCGCTGCGCGTGCATCGCGTCACCGGCGAGAGCTGGTACCGCGAGAGGGCGGAGAAGATCTTCGGCTACTTCAAGAGCCGGTTGCAGCGGCACGAGGGGACGTACCTGTGGAACTACTGGGAGCCGATCGGCCAGTGGGACCTGGACGCGGAGCAGCGCGGGGGGATGCGGCACTGGGTGCAGGTGCATCCCAACCGCAACTACCAGGCCGGGGAGGTGGGCAAGATCGCGCTGGCGTACCACCATGGGGTGGTGTTCACGGCCGAGGACATGCGCGGGATTCTGCGGACGAACCTTGGGGTGATGTGGAACGGCGACGAGTATGAGCCGGGCTTCGCCAACTCGAACCTGATCGCGGACCCGGGCCAGACGCGCCTCCGCGAGGGCGGGGCGGGGACGCTGTGGACGGGGCTGAGCGATTTCAGCGAGACGGTGCGGCGGCTGGAGCGCGTGCGGCGCGGCGAGCCGGGGCACCCGCGGCCGCAGATCAGTCAGGCGTACACGGAGCAAGTGTCGTACGGTCGGCCGGCAAGCCTCGAGCGGCGCTACGCCGACGATGACGTGCAGATTCCGGAGGTATACGCGTTTCCGCTCGGCGACGTCGCGGCGGTGCGCCTGGCGGTGGTGCTGCCGAGCGAGTTCGAGGCCGGCGAGACGGCGGTGATCCTGAGCAAGCTCAACCGGGACAGCGAGCTGCGCATTGACGTGTACGACGCCGCGGGCGAGGCGGTGGTGGCGACGCTGTTTGAGGGCGACGTCGAGGGCGGGACGGACGGCCGCGACGGCGTGCATCGGCTGGATTTCGAGGGGGCGGGCCTGGAGCCGGGCGCGTACCGCGTGCGCTGGAGCGTCGAGGGCGACGGGTATCGCGAGTATCCGATCGTGATTCGCTGAGCCGCTCGCGGCTTCGCCAGGGCCGTGGGCCTATCATGGCCGCGTGCAAGACGGCAACGACCGCCCCCTGGCCATCGTTACCGGCGCAAGCGGCGGGATCGGCGCGCCGCTGGCCCGGGGGCTGGCGCGGCGCGGCTATCGCCTGGTGCTGATGGGGCGCGACACGGCAACGCTGGCGGCGCTGGTCGACGAGCTCGGGCCGGGGCGGGCCACGTCCCTGGCGGTGGACCTGCTCGACGGCGAGGCGGCGGAGCGGGCGGTCGCGGCGCTGCTGGCGGAGGCGGGCCCGGCCGAGGTGCTGGTCAACAATGCCGGGGCTGGGATGTATCGGCCGTTCCTGGAGCTTGGCGAGGCGGAGCACCGCTGGCTGGTGGAGCTGAACTACCTGGCGCCGGCGAGGCTGACGCGGCAGGCGCTGCCGGGCATGCTCGAGGCGGGGCGCGGCTGGGTGATCAACATCTCGTCGATGGCGGGGCGCATCGGCCCCTGGGGGCATGCCGGCTACGCCGGGGCCAAGGCGGCGCTCTTGTCGCTGACGCAGACGCTGGCCGCGGAGTATGGCGGCAGCGGGGTGCACTTCTGCGCGGTGTGCCCGGGGATCGTGGACACGGCCTTTTTCCATCGCCCGGACATCGCCCCGCTGTGGCGCCGGGTGCGGCGCAGGGCGCTGACGCCCGAGCACGTGGCCAGGCGGATCGAGTCGCTGCTGGATCGGCCGCGGACGGAGATGTGCATCCCCGGGCACCATCGGCTGCTGGATTGGCTGCACGCGGCGGCGCCGGGATTCGCGGTCCGGCTCGTCGCCGGGCGCAGCCGGCCGGGGGTGGATGGGCGGGGGTGAGTTCAGAATGCAGAATGCAGAATGCAGAAATCTCAGAGATCAGAGAAATCCCGCCCTTCGCTCGCGGACTCGCTCAGGACGGGCGTTGGTGGATGTGGGGGTGGGATAAGGGATTAGGGACCAGGATCAGGGTGAGGAGATGCGGGTCAGCGGTCGCGTTTGGGTTTGTCGGCCTGGCCGAGGGCTTCGCGGATGATGAGGCGTTTCAGGGCCCAGTCGGGGTCGTTGCCTTCGCCGAGGTTGGCCAAAGGTTGGCCCCGGCCGGGCAGATTGTCGAACTTGCCCAGGTCCTGAGCCTCGCGGATCTTGTTCTCGGCGATGATTTCGATGGCCCGGCGGCCGTTGGGGGGGAACAGGATCATGGCGAAGGCTCCGAGGCCTGTCGGCGGTCGCGCAGGCGGTCGCGCAGGCGGACGCGGACCCAGACGCCCAGCCAGAACAGGCCGTTGGCGAGAAAGAACTGGAGAAAGAGCAGGACGACGAACACGCCCAGGGGGGTGTAGACCCACTGCTCGGCCGGGCTGAGCTGGCGGTCGACGGCCGGGGCGGAGCCGGCGGCGTCGGGCTGGGCGTCGGCGGCGTAGACGCCCAGGAGCCAGAAGAGGAGGATGAGCCCGAGCATGATGAGGCCGATGCCCAGCCAGTACCCGCGTCGAGTGACGGACTCGACCACGGGGGTGCGGGGGGGGGCCTGGCTGGTGGGCG
>SLDI01000538.1:0-3508 GCA_007125385.1 Phycisphaeraceae bacterium
CCGGCGGCGTCGCCAGCCTCGGCAGCAACGGCCTGGTCCCGGCCGCCCAGCTTCCGGACATCGGCGGTGACGGTGAGTTCCGCATCCTCGATGTCTGGGAGGCGATGGTCGATGAGGGCGGTGAATTCAGTGACACGCTGACGCGCAACGTCAGCATCTCCGGGCTGACGAACGGCAGTGCCCTGCTCATTCAGAGCTATGTCACCGTCGAATCCGGGCAGACCATCGCGGAACTCAATGCCGACAGCCTGCTGCTGAACCATTCCGACGTTGCGGGGACGCGCCGCATGGGCGAGGCACGCATCCATTGGGACTTCGGGGGAATGCGAGTGTTCAACGCCCGCAACTGGCATACCAGCCTCGATGTGGTGGGTGAGCATACGCAATTCGGACAGCTCAGCGGAAGCTGGACACTGCCCTTGTCGTTCTTCGTCGACGGGCAGAGCGGAATGATGACCCTCGCCTACGCCCACGTCATCGTCATCGCATGGAGGCCCTCGTGATGCAGGAGCGCAAGTACATCGAGGCGACGCGCGGTGAGGCGACACAGGACCCGTGGGGTCGGCCGCAGCCGGCAGAGCGGATCCGCGGCGTGTTCCCGGTGGCCTACATCGAGCGGCTCAAGACCGATGGGTGGCAGGTCACGGAGGAGCGGCCGACACCGGAGGCAGACTTGGAGCAGCGATTTGAGTCACTGCTCGACGAACTGGCGTCGCGCGACGTGATCCAGGCGGAGGTCGCCGATCAGCTTCGTCGTGGCGGGCGGTGATTCACAGCAGCACGAGAGGAGTAAGTCATGGGCATTCGACTGGGCATGGACGCCAAGCTCTTTCACGGGCCGGCGGGGACGACGGCCAGCAACGAGCTGGCGAACACACGTGACGTGACGCTGAACCTGGAGACGGGTGAGGCCGACGTGACCACGCGCGGCAATCAGGGCTGGCGGGCGACGGCGGCAACGCTCAAAGAGGGCACCGTCGAGTTCGAGATGGTCTGGGATACGGAGGATACCGGGTTCAATGCCATCAAGGACGCGTTCTTCAACAACACGGCCATCGCGATGGCCGTGCTCGACAAGGCGAACGGTGCCGGCCTCGACGCCGACTTCATGATCACCAACTTCAGCCGGTCGGAGCCGCTGGAGGAGGCGATCACGGTGAGCGTGACCGCCCGGCCGACGTATTCGGAGCGGGCGCCGCAGTGGGTCGAGGGCAACGGCGGCGGCAGCTGAACTTGACGAACGGATTCACACACCTTTTCAGGGAGGACTTTGACACGATGGGACGCATTAACAACATGATGATGCTGGCTGTGGCGATGATCGGAGTTTGCCTGGCGGCGGTCGACGCGGATGCGAGCGTGCCGGTGCTCGGCGAGGAGTACGACGCGCTCCTGAGCGTGACGCCGGACTACACGGACGATCCGCCCGTGCGCGTGCGGATCGACCCGGCGCTCAACGGGTTGGCGGTGACGCAGGACCTGACGTTCGATGTCAGCGTGCAGAACCTCATCTACGAGCCGGATGCGGCGGAGTCCATTCCGGGGGGATACGCCTCGGACAAGCGGCGGGCGAACATCGGCCACGCCCACCTGTACGGCTCACTGGTGAGTGACGACTACCACGTGACCAACCTGTTCACGGGCTCGCACACGCTGATCCCGACTGACCCCGCCACTCCCGACCTCTACCAGATTGAGGTGACGTTCCCGGAGCCTGGTGAGTGGCTGCTGATGGTCGAGGTCCAGTACGACGACCATACGTCGCGGATCAGGCCACACCCCCAGCAGTGGGGCGCATGGGACGCGGCATACGTGCACGTGGTACCCGAGCCGGGCAGCCTTGCGCTGCTCGGGCTCGGCGCGGCGCTGATGGTGAGGCGGCCAGGGCGGCGACGCGACCGGCCCCGCTGACGGGGTGCGATGCGTATGAGCAACCCGGCCGAGTGATCAAACCCAGGAGGACCCAAACCACATGAAGACCTTCACCGACAGCGCCGGCCGAACGTGGACGATCAGCATAACCGTCGATGCGATCAGGCGCGTGCGGGACCTGGTGGGCGTCAACCTCGCCGACGTGACAGACGGCGACCCTCCTCTCATGACGCAGCTGGCGACGGACATCGTCCTGCTGTGCGACGTCATCTACGCGATCGCCAAGCCGCAGGCGGACCAGCAGTCTGTTACCGACGAGCAGTTCGGCCAGGCCCTGGGCGGCGACGCGATCCAGGCGGCGCACGACGCGTTCTGGGAGGCGCTCGCGGATTTTTTCCGCCATCTCCGCCGCGCCGATCAGGTGCGCGCGATCGAGAAGCAGCAGAAGCTCATCGGCGCAGCCGTGGCGGCGGCGGACAAGCAGATCGAGGGCATCGAGATCGATCGGCTGATCGACCAGGCGATGGCCGAGGGCGAGCCGCCGCCGCGGTGGGCGGAGGAGCGGAGCGCGGATGGCGGTTGATCTGGCAGTTGGCCGGCCTGCTCGGCGTCGATCCCGGCCCACTGACGCTGCGTGAGCTGGTCTGGATGGCCGAGGCGCGGCTGCAGGCCGAATGGGCGCAGACATCGAGTGTGATGGCGCTCATCGCCAATGCTCACCGCGATTCGAAGAAGCACGGGCCGTTCAAGCCCGGTGATTTCGACCCCACGCAGAAGGCGAAGCAGGAGCCGGTGATCGAAAAGGCGGACATCGGCGTGCTGAAGCAGGTGTTCGTCGACCCGCAGGGAGGCAATCAGAAGTGAGCAGGATGCTCGTGATGCTGACGGTGGTGCTGATCGCGATCGCGATTCCGGCGTGTTACGTCCTCCCGACGGGTGGCAGTGATCAGCGGGGCTCGTCCGTGCAGGCCGGAACCGATGAGGGAAAAGACGATCGCTCCAGACCAACGGCAGGAACAGATGCAGCGGAATCCGCGCTGCGCTGGGGCGGTCGGATTCTGACACTGGCGGGCCTGGCGATCGTCGCCTCGCGGTTCATGGGCTTCCTCGCGGCGCCGTTGATCGGCGGTGTGCTGACGGTGGCGACGGGCATCGCGACGCTGACGCTCGCGGACCTGATGGCGCGCCATTGGTGGATCGGGCCGCTGATCCTGCTGGCGCTGGTCGCCCTGGCGGTGCTGGAGTACCTCAACGATCGCGACCTGCTCTGGCGGGATCCGCCGTGGTCGTCGGCGGGTGTGTCGTCGTCGGAGACCGCGCCGGCGTGACCATCGCAATGCGCCGGCGACCGCGGCAGCGGGCACCGCCCAGATACCGCAGGGCACAGCAGGGAGGCACACCATGATCCTTCGAACCCATGAAACCGGCTGGCAGAAGCGGCTGCGCCGCTCGCCGATCGGCCATGTCGTCTGGCTCGACAACCGTCGCGGCAAGCATCACCCGGCCGAGGCGGATTGGCTGTGCGCCCTGTACGTGATCGAAGGCCGGCACAAGCGGCTGATCATCCGCACCTGGCACGAGTGGCACCGGCCCCGTAAGGATCGTCGTACTCGCTGGCCGCACCTGGTCAAGGCGC
>SLDI01000618.1:0-3503 GCA_007125385.1 Phycisphaeraceae bacterium
CCCCACTTGCAGGCTGGCCCCTCCCGATTTAGACTCCCGGCTCGTCAAGGCGTATGAGCCTGTTTGCATCACACGCGTCACACCCTGCCCACGCGTGTCGGCCGCGTCGCTTACGAGACAGTCACTGGAGGCCCTGCTTTGCGTACCCCCCAACTTCTCGCCGTTATCGCGTTGTGCCTCGGCCTCGCCCTGGCCGCCAACCCCGCCACGGCGCAGGCCGACGACCGCTCCGCAGCCTCGCAAAGGCTCGAGCAGGGCCTCGAACATTACGAGGCCGGCCAACTCCAGCGAGCCCACGAAATCCTCCGGGCCATCGATTATACCCACCTCTCCTTCGAGCAGCGGATCATCCTCTTCGAGGCCATCGAAGAGCTCGAGCAGCAGCTCAACGACGTCCCCATCGCCGAGCCCGACGCCGAGCCCGACCTCACCGCCGAGCAGCTCATCGAACGCGCCGATCGCCTCGCCGCCGAGCAGCCGGGCGAAGCGGCCGGCCTCTACCGCCAGGTCCTGACCGACCCCGACACCGATGACCGGACCCGCGCCCGCGCCGGCGCCCGCCTGGCCCAGCTCCGCCGGGCCACCGAAGCCGACCTGACCCGCACCCGCCAGCTCATCGACCGCGCCCACGACGCCCTGCGCGCCGGCGACCACGAAGCCGCCCTGCGCCACGCCCGCGCCGCCCACGCCGCCGACGTCAACCTCGGCTGGTTTGACGAGCAGCGCCTTGACCAGATCCTCGCCGCCGCCGAGCAGTACGTCGACGAGCCCGTCACGGTCGCGGAGCGCCCCGTCGACGACGAGCCGGCCGTCACCCCCGCGCCGGCTCCACGCGACGACGACATCATGGCCCGGACCCGCCGGCTGCGCGCCCAGGAGCGCCTCGCCGAAGGCCGCCAGGCCGAGGGCCAGGGCCAGATCGAGCTGGCCATCCGTCACTACCAGCAGGCCGCCCAGCTCGACCCCGAGCTCGACGAGGCCCGCGACCGCCTCGCCGCCGCCCGCGGCCGCCGCGACGCCCGGCCGGCCGACCGCGAGATGATCCACGACCACCTCGGCCGCGAGCAGCTCCGCGAGCAGGACGCCCTGGCCCGGTACGAACGCGAAATGGCCCGCGCCAACCGGCAGCTCGCCGTGGGCAACTACAGCCAGGCCGCCGACGCCGTCAGCGAGGCCCGACGCACCCTCGACCACCATCGCCGCGCCCTGCGGCCCGAGCAGTACCGCACCCTCCGCCACGAGGCCGAACGCCTCGCCGTCCAGATCGACGAGCGCCGCGCCCGCGCCATGGCCATGGACCAGCGCCGCCGGGAGGTCCAGCAGCGACACCAGCAGGAGCTCGCCCGCGCCCGCGCCGAGCGCGAGCAGCACATGCAGGTGCGCCAGTTGCTCGAACGCGCCCTGGAGCTGCGCCGCGAAATGCGCTACGACGAGGCCCTGGCCCTGGTCGACCGCGCCTTGGCCATCGACCCCAACGACCCCGGCGCCCAGGGCATCAAGACCAGCATCGAGGACACCTGGCAGATGGTCCGCCACCGCGACCTGCTCCGCGAACGCGGCCGCGAAAGCGCCGAGCAGACCATCCACTCCCTCGAGGCCACCATCCCCTACTCCGACCTCATCACCTACCCGCCGGACTGGCCCGAGCTCTCCCTCCGCCGCTGGCGCGGCCTGGCCGAGGAGCACGGCCTGAACGTCCAGACCCGACGCGCCCTGGCCCAGAACGTCGCCATCGAGTTCGACAACACCGAGCTCGCCGACGCCCTGGACTACCTCCGCGAAACCACCGACGTCGACTTCAACATCGCCTGGACCGCCCTCGAGCCCGAAGGCATCAGCCGCCAAACCCCCATCCACCTCCACGCCCGCGAGCTCAAAGCCCAACGCGCCCTGGAGATGGTCCTGCACCAGGCCTCGGCCGCCGGAAGCGATCGCGCCAGCTACGCCATCCACGACGGCATCGTTTCCATCTCCACCCAGCGTGACCTCGAACGCTCCACCGAAACACGCCTCTACAACATCCGCGACCTGCTCGTCGAGGTCCCCAACTTCGACGACCCGCCTTCGTTCAGCCTCCAGGAAGTCCTCGATAACCGACGCGGCTCCACCCCTTCAGGCGGACCCGGCTTCGGCCGCGGCGGCTCCGGCGCCGCCGGCGCAGGCAGCCCCGGCTCCGACTCCAACCGCGGGCCGCTGTTCCAGCGCAACCGCCGCAACAACTCCGACGAACAGGTCTCCCGCGAGCTGCTCGTTCAGCAGATCACCGACCTCATCCGCGACACCGTCGGACGGCACGACGAGTGGAACGCCTACGACGGCCCCGGCGCCGTCTCCTCCGTGCGCGAGCTCAACGGCAACCTCGTCGTCCGCACCACCTCCACCAACCACTCCGCCATCGGCTCGCTGCTCGAACAGCTCCGCGAGACCCGCATGATCCAGATCTCCGTCGAGGCCCGCTTCCTCCTCGTCGACCAGCACTTCCTCGAGGACATCGGCGTCGACCTCGACTTCCAGGTCACCAACATCGGCGGCAACTTCGGGCCCATCCGCGTCGCCCAGGACTCCGTCAACATCGCCGACTCCGTCCACGCCGGCTCCATCATCACTCCCGCCCACTTCCTCGACCGACCCTCCGGCGCCGCCGCCGGCCCCGGCGAGTTCTTCCCGGGCACCGGCTTCGAGGGACGCACCGGCCGGTCCATGGACATCGGCGCCTCGTTCCTCGACGACCTCCAGGTCAACCTCCTCGTCCGCGCCACCGCCGCCTCGCAACGCTCCATCTCCCTGACCGCCCCGCGCGTCACCTTCCTCGACGGCCAACGCGCCCACGTCGTCGTCGCCCGCGAAGTCCAGTTCATCAGCGACCTCGAAGCCGTTCCCGACGCCGTCGCCCTTCAGCCCACCCCCGACGTCGTGACCTCCGGCGTCGTCCTCGACGTCGAGGGCACCGTCTCCGCCGACCGACGCTACGTCACCATGACCCTGCGCCCGACGCTCGCCACGCTCATCGAGCCCATGCGCACCATCCGCTTCGGCGCCGTCGTCGCCGTCGAGCTGGAAGACCAGCCCGACATCTTCATCCCCATCGAGGGCTTCCTCGACCTGCCTGAGCTCGAGCTGACCCTGGTCCGCACCACCGTCCACGTCCCCGACAAGGGCACCCTGCTCATCGGCGGACAGCGGCTCGTCGCCGAGACCGAGATCGAGGCCGGCGTCCCCGTCCTCTCTCGCGTCCCGCTGATCAACCGCCTCTTCACCAGCCAGACCACCGTCCAGGACGAGCGCACGCTGCTCATCCTCGTCAAGCCCACCATCATCATCCCCCAGGAAGAGGAAGACCTGCTCTACCCCGGCCTGCGGCAGAACCCCGAAGCCTACGACCGCCGCTCCCCGGGCTTCTGACCTCACGCCCGCTCTGAGCGAGCGAGTCCGCGAGCGAGCCAAGGGCGGGATTTCCGAAGCCCTCCAAAAACCAACCCACACCAGGCCCCTCCCCGCGGAGG
>SLDI01000657.1:0-12768 GCA_007125385.1 Phycisphaeraceae bacterium
CATCACCATCGCCTCTACCTCGCCCCACGAGCTCGCGCGCGGGCCCGGCAAATGCCGGTTCGTCGAGTTCGTGAACACGATCACCTCCTGGCCCACCTCGCGCAGACGCTCGACGTTGCCCGGCGAATCCTCGATGTACAGGTGGGCCCCGACGTGCGTCTTGTGCTGCATCATGCACAGGTCCCAGTAGGGGATGCCGTGGTAGTCCAGCCAGTCGACGGTCTGGGCCATCGCCTGCTTGTGGAAATACTTGATGAACAGGCGATGCGTGATGATGCGGATGCGCACGCCTTCCTTGGAGAGGCGGCGCAGCACCTGCGGGCAGCCGCTGATGGGCTTGAGCTTCTCGAACACGCCGCGCTGGGTGACGGCGAACTTGTGGAAGTCGGCGTAGCCGCCCGGGGCCTGGTCGATGCCCCACTCGGGCAGGCCGTAGCTCACGTCGCGTGGCAGCGTGGCTTCGTCGACGCCCAGCCACTCGGCGGCGATGGGGCGGATGCCGTCGTAGAAGTCGGCGCAGACGCCGTCGAGATCGACACCGAAGATGAACGGCTCAGCCATGGCGGGCCTCCGTGCGTCGTGACCACGATCCGCTCCGCAGTGTAGCCCGGATCATTCAGATAACCACAGAGGCACAGAGAACACAGAGGCAGGATGTTTATGAGCAGTCAAGCTGACCGATTCCGACCCCCCGCCCCCCGGGAGGGGCTGGGGGAGGGTGCTTCCTGGCGCCTTGCGTGGCCGTTTCAGCCATGCCCCGTTGCAGTCGATGGACTGGCGTATCGCCGCCGCACGGTGGCAGGTGACCCCCTCCCCCTGCCCCCTCCCGAGGGGAGGGGGTTGCAATCGGTCAGTTTGAGTATGAGTAGCCATTTATCCACCGCAACGACGCCTTCACGCCCGAGGTGCCGGCGCAGACTGCGTACGCCAGGCCGGCCGCGAAACATCCATAACTTCCTTCCTCAGCGATCTCTCTGTGTCTCTGTGCCTCTGTGGTGAATCATCCGGGGTGGCCGGCGGCGGTCTCGCGACGCGGCGGCGGGTCGTACAATCCCGACCATGGCCCGGCAGCGCATCACCGCCATCACGCCCATCGCCGACGACGCCTCGCGGGCGGCGGTGCGCGTCGGGCGGCGGGTGGTCGCCCGGCTGAGCTGGGCGCAGGTCGAGGCCCTGGCGCTGGCGGTGGATCAGCCGTGGGACGACGAGCTGGCCGGGCGCGTCGCCGACGCCGCGGCGATGACCAAGGCCCTGCGTCATGCCCAGTCGGCGCTGGCGCGGCGGGCGCACAGCCGCTTCGAGCTGGCGGGCAAGCTGCGCAAGCGCGGCCATGAGGCCGAGGTGTGCCGGCAGGTGCTCGATGAGCTTCAGCGCCGCGGCGAGCTGGACGACGAGGCGTTCGCCCACGCCCTGGTGCGCGAGGAGCTGGCCCGCAAGCCGGCCGGGGCGATGCTGCTGCGACAGAAGCTGGCGCAGAAGGGGGTCGAGCGCTCGCTGGCGGAGCGCGTGGTGGCCGAGGCGCTGGCCGACGTCGAGCAGGTCGAGCCGGCGACGGCGCTGGCGCGCCGGCGCGCGGCGTCGCTGGCGCGGCTGGAGCCGATGACCCGGCGGCGGAGGATCTACGGCTTGCTGGCGCGGCGGGGGTTCGACCGCGACACGATCGAGGCGGCGCTGCGCGCGGTCGAGGGTGACGAGCAGCAGATGTGATGCGAACCGCGACGCGGCGAGCCGCGACACACATGGCACCCCGCGGCCAGGTCTTTCCCATGGGCCGGCGGCGGGGCCGATTGACCAGGCTGGAGAATGAACCGTGCGCAATGTTCTGCTGACGGTCGTGGCGGCGATGATGGCGCTGGGCCTTGAGGCCGGGCCGGCCCGTGCGGATGTGCAGCCGCCTGAGCCGGAGCTCTACGGGCTGTATGGCTGGGCGGGTGAGCTGGCGCGTTTCGCCGACGACATCGAGCGCAGCGGCATTCGCTGGCTGCGGGCGGGGGGCTGGCATCGCAACGGCGACCCGGGCAGTGCCGAGCGGCTGATGCGCGTCGCGGCCGAGCGCGGCTTCGTGGTCCAGCCGGTGATCGAACTGGGCGGCCTCAGCGACGCCGGGGACATGACGCTGGACGAGATGCTCGAGCGGTGGCGCGAGGCGATCCGGGCGCAGGTCGAGCCGTACGCGCCGGGCGGGTCGTTCTGGCAGCGCCACCCCGACCTGGAGCCGGCGCCGGTTCGCTACTGGCAGATCTGGAACGAGCCGAACATCTACTTCCTGGGCACGGAGGCGACGGGGCTGCGGCGAGACGAGCTTTACGCGGAGCTTCTGGCGGTGGCGATCGACGAGGTGCGGCGGATCGACCCGGAGGCGTACCTGATCGCGTACAACCCGGCCGGCGGGGCGCTGGCGCACCTGCCTTCGCCCGACGTGTTCGTGGAGCAGAACGGCTTCGTGGGCTGGCGGCGGCTGATCCGGGTGGGCAACGAGCGGGTGGGCCCGGAGGCGTACGACGCGGTGGGGATCCACCCCTACACCATGCCCGTGGGCCCGGAGGCCGGCGGCGTCGTGCCGGCGCTGGCACTGCTGCGCGAGCTGCCGGGGATGAGCAACAAGCCGATCTGGATGACGGAGGTGGGCTATCCGATCGAGTACCCGCGTCAGCGCCAGGTGCGCGACGAGGCTCAGCAGGCGGCGTTCGTGACGCGGCTGTTCGCCATCGCCGGGGCGCATGGCGTGACGCAGGTGCAGATCATGTACGTCACCGACATCGTGTATTCGCGTGACGGCTCGCGGCGGAGCTTCGGTTTCTTCCCCGAGCCGGGCGAGTGGCGCGAGCAGGCGTACGCGACGGCGATCATGCAGCGGCTGGTGCCGGACCCGCGCGTGGATGTCGAGATCCTCGCCGAGGAGCCGGGCGGCGTGTGGGCGTATCGCTTTCGTCGGGCCGGGGGCGAGCCGGTGATCATGGCCTGGCACAGCGGTGGGCGAAGCAGCGTGCCGCGACGCTTCGACGTCGAGCGGCGGCAGTTGACGCGCGTGAGCATGCTCGGCGAGACAAGCACGATCCCCGCAGAGGACGGTCAGGTGGCCGTGACGCTCGCCGAGGCGCCGATCTACCTGGTGGCCGCCGATGAGTCGGAGGTGCGCCGGCGCATCGCGGACGTGCTGCCGGGGCGGTGAGGCAAGCGTGTGGGCGATGATGCCGATCCGCCGCGGCGGGGGCGGAGGCGGGCAGCGGGCGCTGCCTCTGCCCCTCGCGGGGCAGGGCGATGAGGGCCGGCTCATGTCCACGGGTTGCGCTGCGCTCCGCCCGTGGCTACAACCCTGCGCCCCTGCCGGGGCGGGTTGAATCACGACGCCAACACATCGCGACGAGCGTCATGCCACTGACGAGCTCCGCGGACTCCGCTTGTCAGTGGCACCCGGCGCAACTGCCGTCACATTACCTGACTTCCTTGGCAACCGCCTGCTCGACCAATCTCTCCAAATGCTTCTCGACGTTCCGATGAACACCGGCTCTACGACTCATCTCGATTTCTCTCCGATAGGTGTCCGTTTGGAACAGCTCAGGTTTTGTTGAAATGTTGTAGATCGTGGACTCTTGGATTAGGCGCTGCCCATCCCACACCTCAATGCCGTTGCGCCGTGCGAGCCGAGTTGCACCATCCGTTGTTCCGGAAAGCGCAACCAAAATAGCCTTTTGAACATCGGAGCGAGAAGCTAAGGCACCCAACAACTCGCGTACAACCCTTGGGCCTACTGGCTTCCCGTGCGCCTTGCATTGAACACCTACCTGATCCCCGTCTTTCGAGGCCATCACGTCCAGTCCATCATCTCCGGAACGAGGAGTCACATAGGCTTGGTAGCCCAAGTCGCGCAGGAGATTGGTCACCTCCTGCTCGAATTCCCAACCATCAAGTGATCTCCACCAATCACGTTTCTGACGGTTAAGGGCAAGACGCCATTCCGCCTCCTTCATCCTCACCCGGTCCACCCATTCCCTTCTCGCATCTCGGTACGCCATCAGGCGCCTATCTTTCCCCCAGACCAGTGACACCACCCCCTGTAAAGCGAGGGCCACAAGCATAGCCGGAAACAACATAAATAGGCTTAGAATGATCCCGAACAGAATGGCCCCCAACACGGACAACTCTGTTCGATCATAGATCAACCCAACGATCAATATGAAGCCGACCAACGAGATTGACCACCCGACATGAACCCAAAGGTTTTCCTTCCTATACTCGTCCTGCTCGAGTCGTTTGATCTCAGATGAGGTGAGACCGAAGTCCTCGGGAACTGGCTCCTTCATGTTCACCCTCCAAGATCTGCCGTCGGAAGCTCCGATCGACTCGCATTGCCGTTCAGTCGGGCGATCTTCGAGATGTTCTCACCCCACCCCCGTCAGCACCGGCAACTGCACCACGCCCGTCTCCCGCGCCTTCGCCTCGCCTTCGGGGTCGTATGACTCGGGGTCGGTGTCGAGCAACTGCTCGGCCTTGGCGCGGGCGGCGTCCATCTTGGGGTAGCGCACCTCGCGGAAGCCGGTGACCGGCTCGGGGGTGGACAGGATCGCCAGCCAGCGCTGGTAGTCGCGCGGGCCGTGGAACTCGAACTGCTCGACGAGCTGCTCGTACCAGTCGCGGAAGTCGCGCTCGCGGCGGTGCCAGCCGGGCAGCATTCGCCGCAGGAACCCGCAGCCGGCCATGAGGCGAAGCTGCCAGTCCCGGCTTTTCCATTCGAAGCGGATGGTGCGGCCGAGCACCTCGAACTCGGGGCGGTTGTGGTGCTTGTAGAGGATCCTGTCACCGCGCTCGGGGTTGACGTTGAAGCGGCGCTTGTCGCGCTTGTACTTCTCCGGGCTGGTGAGCATGGCGGCGGTGTAGATCTCGTCCTTGATGAGCATGACCTTGGCCAGGTTCCACACCACCGCGCGGGTGATGGCGTAGCCGTCGCGGGCGTCGTCCTTGTGGAAGGTGTCGACGACGCGGTCGCAGTAGCGGCGGGCGTAGTCGATGCCGCCCCAGATGACGCAGTCGTAGGCGCGGATGATCACGTCGCGCATCAGCTCGTCCTCGACGCGCAGGCCGCGGGTGGCGCGGAAGGTCTTGCGCATGAGCACGCGGAACTGGCGCGCCAGCGCCTCGCCGCGCCGGCCGGTGTACCAGAGGCGGAGCGTGTTGAGCTTGCGGCGCAGGCACTTGCGCGCCGACTCGTACTGCCGCGCCGGCTCGACGACGAACAGGTCGGGGCGGACCGCGATCTTTCGCCCGATGTGGAAGGCGCGGATGTTGCGATCCGCCTGGTCGCGGGTGATGGTGCGGATCGCCTTCTCGATCGCCTCCTGCCGCAGCGGCAGGTAGCCCTTCTGGAAGGCGATGCCGATCATCATGATGTTGGCGTAGAGCTTGGTGTCCAGCACGCGCTCGCACAGGTCGCCGACGTTGAATGAGGTGTAGTGCTCGGCGATGGTGTGGTCGCGCACCATCTTCTCGAGGTCGTCGATCCTGAAGTCCTCGCGGCCCATGAGGGTGAGGATGGTCGGCGTCTTGGCGGTGTTGACCACGGCCGTGGTGTGCTGCGGCGAGGCGATGCGGTAGGGGTGCTGCGGGTCGATGCCGCGGACGGCCTCGAGGATGTCCACGCCGATGAGCAGGTCCGCCTTGCCGTAGGGAATCAGGGGGGTGGTGGATTTGGGATTTCGGATTTCGGATTTCGGATTTTCAGACAGCAGGCCGTTGCTTGACTGCCCGCTGGCGTCTGTCCGCTGCCCCGGGGTGTAGACGAGCTGGGAGAAGACCCCGCCGTTGCGGATCGCCAGGCCCTTCTTGTCCAGGAACTGCACCTCGTAGCCCATCTCGTGGCCGGCGAGCACGAGAATGCCCGTGGCGGTGCCGATGCCCATGCCCCCGACGCCGGCGAGGTAGCAGCGCCACGTCTCCTGCCCGGCGTGGATCGGGGCGCGCGGCGGGGGCAGGTCGTCCAGCGCCACGTGCACGTCGCCCATCCGCTCCGGGCCCTTGCGCAGGATCGTCACCTCCTCGAAGCTCGGGCAGGCATGAATCCGCTGGCACGCCCCGTCATTGACGCACCAGGAGAAGTCGGTCTGGATCTTGGGCCCGTAGTCGGTGTCGTTGATCTTCAGCCCCGGGCAGCCGGTCTGGTTCGTGCACTCGAGGCAGAACTCGCACACCTCCGTCGCCACGTTCATGTAGGTCTTTTTGGGCAGGTACCCCTTCTCGCGCGCCTCGGCCCGCTCCTGCCGCTTGATCCGCCGCTGGCTGGTGATCCCGCACTCCTTGTCGGCGATGATGATCTTGACGCCGTCGGCCAGCAGCGTGCGCTCCAGCAGCTTGCGGTAGCGGTTGCGGTCGGCCGGGTCGATGCGCACGATCCGCACGTCGCGCTTGCGGTGACCGGGCACCATGCCCTGGACGATCCGCTCGATCTCGAGCGGGTTCATCTCCTTGCCGGTCAGGTCAAGCTCGATGCCCGAGTGGCCCTGGTGGCCGGTCATCGCGGTGGTCTTGTTGTCCAGGATGATGTAGGTGATGTCCTGGGCGTTGTAGATGGATTGGGTGATGGCGACCTGGCCGCTGTGGTAGAACGTGCCGTCGCCCATGAACACGAGCTGCTTGTTCTCGATGAACGGGTCCACGCCCGCGCCCGTCGCGCCGCCCAGGCCCATGCCCGAGTAGTTGTGCATCAGCGGCGTGGTCGGCTCGAACATGAGCATCGTGTAGCAGCCCGTGTCGCCGTGGGCGACCAGGTCCACGGGCTTGCGCTTGTGCTCGCGCAGCATGTACTCCGGGTCCAGCAGGTCCTTGCGCAGCTCCAGCAGCACGCTGGACGAGTCGCGGTGCGGGCAGCCCGGGCAGAACGTCGGCGTCCGCGAGGCGATGCGCACGTCGTAGCGCGCCGTGGCCTGGAGGCGGGCGAGCTCGGCCGACATCCGCCCGTTGACCAACTCCGCGGGCAGGGAGGCCTCGCGGCGGATCAACGGCACGAGGCGCTCGATCAGCAGCGACGGGTTGAGTCCGCGCGTCTCGGGGATGGCCGGCAGGCCGTGCGGGGAGCGCTTGCCGTAGACCCGCGTCGTCAGCTCGCCCGTCTGCCGCAGCGGGTCGATGATCTCGAGCACCTGCCGCTCGACGAAGCTGCGCCGCTCCTCGACGACGACGATCTGCTCGCACTGCCGGGCGAAGTCGATCACGAGCTTCTCGTCCACGGGGTAGCACATGCCCAGCTTGAGGATGGGCAGGCGGCCGGTCAGCCCCAGCTCCTCCAGGGCATGGGCCAGGTAGGCATAGCCCACGCCCGAGGCGATCAGGCCCAGCGGCACCGTCTCGCCCTTCTGCGGCCCGTGCACGAGGCGGTTGACGCCCAATCGCCTGGCCTCGGCCTTGACCGCGTCAAAGCGCTCGTGCAGCGCCTGCTCGCGACGCCAGGAGCGCGGCGGCAGCAGGACCGTCTCGTTGAGGTTCGGCTCAATGTCCCGCTCGTAGCTCAGCACCCGCTTCTGATGCTCGTTGAGCTCGGGGTAGTGGTTCTCGTGCGTGGTGACCGTCCCGCCGCCGTCGGCCGTGGTCACCGTCATGGAGTAGCCGATGTAGATCTGCCCGGCGCGCCCGATGCGGAAGGCGAGCTCGACCCAGTCCTTGACCTCCTGCGGGCAGCCGGGCTCGAGCATGGGCATGCGCACGTGCTCGGCGAGGAAGCGCGAGTCGGCGGGCACCTGCGTCGAGTCGGACCACGGGTCGTCGCCGACGACGATCAGCGCCCCGGAGCCGTTGCGCGTCCCGGCGAGCACGCCCAGGGCCAGCGCGTCGGCCGCGACGTGCAGCCCCACGCTCTTGAAGCAGGTGATGGCGCGCCCGCCGACCATCTGCGCCCCGTTGACCATCGCCACGGACAGGGCCTCGTTGGTCGCCATCTTGGCGACGATGCCCTTGTCGCGCAGCAGCGGGCCGAGGCTTTCGAGCGTGTCGAAGAACCCGGCCACGGGCGAGCCGGGGTAGCCGGTGTAGAGGTGGACACCCCCGGCCGTTTCGAGCCCGCCCTTGATCACGAGCTCCGTGCCGTTGTAGATCGCCTGTCCCGAGCTCTGGGTGAACCGTGGGTCTATCTTCATGGCCGATGCTTCTGGCTTGGGGGCGGGAGGCGGGCGCTGGCTGACGGGGGCGGCGCGGACTGGCCGCCCGGCCGAGGACCCCCTCCCCGTGAGCTACCGCCATTATACGGGCCGGCACCGCCGCCCGGCAAAGACTTTCCAATCACCCCCCGCCACTCACCCCGGCCACTCACCCCGCCACGCGCCCGCCACCCAACCCGCCCCATTGCCCGCCGGGAACCGTCCGATGACGCGCCCTTGGCCAGGCATGCTCGGGCAAGCGCCCGCTCGCCGTGCTACGATCGCCGAGGCGAACGCGTTCAGGGAGCCTCACCATGCAATATCGGACGCTCGGCAGCACGGGCCTGAATGTCTCGGTCATCGGCGTCGGCACCTGGCAGTTCGGTGGCGAGTGGGGCCACGACTACACGCAAGACGAAGTCAACGCCATATTTACCGCCGCACGCGAGGCCGGGCTCAACCTGCTGGACACCGCCGAGTGCTACGGCGACCATCTCTCCGAGCGCCTCTGCGGCCAGGCGATCGCCTCCGACCGCGACAACTGGGTGGTCGCCACCAAGTTCGGCCACCACTACGAAGGCCACCTCCAACGCACCGAGCCACGCCGGCCTGAGGACATCGCCCGGCAGCTCGACGACTCGCTCAAGGCCCTGGCCACCGACCGCATCGACCTCTACCAGTACCACAGCTACGCCAGCGACGAGTTCTTCGACGACGACGTGCTCGCCCTGCTGCACAAGGCCCGCGACGCGGGCAAGATCCGCCACCTCGGCAACTCCGTGCGCGATCACGACGACCAGTACGAGCAGACCGCCGCATCGAAGGATCGCGGCATCGAGGCCATCCAGATCGTCTACAACCGCCTCCAGCGCCGCCCCGAGGAGCTGGGCACCTTCGATCTGTGCCGGCAGCAGAACCTCGGCGTGCTCGTGCGCGTGCCGCTGGCCAGCGGCTTCCTTTCGGGCAAGTATGAGGCCGACGCGAAATTCGCCGACAGCGACGTGCGCGCGCGGCGCAACCCCCAGCAGATCGCCGAGGTGGTCGAGAAGGTGCAGGCGATACAGCGCGACGAGGTGCCCGACGGCGTGCCCATGGCCCGCTGGGCGCTGGCGTGGTGCCTCAAGCACCCGGCCGTGACGTGCGTCATCCCCGGCTGCAAGTCGCCCCAGCAGGTCCACGACAACGCCGCCGCCGCCGAGCTCGTCGAAGCCCAGCACCCGTAGGCGGTCGCGTGAGTCGAGGCGACGATCCGTCGCCGCGACAATCGCTCGACACGGGCCGTTGCGCCGCCCGTGTATGATGCGGACACTCCGTCCACCCCGGCCCCGCCCCCGCCCCGCCGCCGGGTGGCGGGGGATCTTTGGACCCGACCATGCGAGAAGCGTTGGCCATCGGAGATCGCGGCGAGCTCGCGCTCACCGTCGGGGCGCAGCACACGATTCATCTCGGCGCCGAGGGCCTGGGCGCCGGCCAGGCGAGCGTGGTGGTCTTCTCCACGCCGAACATGATCAATCTCATGGAGCATGCGGCGCGCGAGGCGCTGCGCCCGGTGCTCGAGCCGGGCGAGGAGTCGGTGGGGATGACGGTGCACGTCGAGCACGTCGCCGCGACCCCGATCGGCGGCGGCGTCCGCGCGGTGGCGACGGTGACGCAGGTCAAGGGCAAGGCCGTGGATTTCGACGTCGAGGCCTTCGATGATCACGAGCGCATCGGCCGCGGCACGCACCGGCGGGCGATCATCCGCGTCGAGAGCTTCCGCGACCGCCTCGCCCAAAAGGTCGAACAGTCCGGCAGCGGAGTGATCGTGCCCATGATGCTCAATCCTGATCGTGGCGAGCTACCGGCGATGCACCGGCTTGAGGTCGGCGTCGACGGGCCGGTGGCGCGGGTGACGCTGAACCGTCCGGATCAGCTCAACGTCGTCGACGCGCGGATGACGGACGAGCTGGAGCGGCTGCTGGCGTGGCTGGCGGGGCATCGCGAGATTCGCGTGGTCACGCTCACCGGCGCGGGCCGGGCGTTCTGCGCCGGCGACGACGTGAAGGAGGTGGCGACCCTGGCCGCCGACGCGGCGCGTTCGCTGAGCCTGCGTCAGGCGCGGATGTACCTGGCGCTGGAGCAACTGCCGCAGGTGTTCATCGCGGCGGTCAACGGCCCGGCGCTGGGCGGCGGGTGCGTGGCGGCGTATTCGTGCGACATGCGCATCGCCGCGGGCACGGCGACGTTCGGCATGCCCGAGATCCTGCTCGGCTGGCCGCCGGGCTACGGCCTGGCGCAGTTGGCGCATCTGGTGGGCAAGGCGCGGGCGCTGGAGCTGTGCACCACGGGCAGGCCCATCACCGCCGAGCAGGCCCTGGGCATGGGCATGGTCAACCGCGTCGTGCCGCTGAACCGCCTGGCCCCCGCCGTGGACGAGCTGGTCCAGCAGCTTCTGCGCACGCCGGCGGAGGCGCTGCGGCAGACCAAGCGGCTGATCCACGCGGACCTGGGCGATCAGCCGCGCATCGCTCACCTGGCCGACACACAGGCCTACGTCGACTGTCTGGCCAGCGAGGACGCCCGCGAGGGCATCGCCGCGTTCCTCGAAAAGCGCCCGGCGCGGTTCCGCGGGACGTGATCGACGATGACGACAGCCGCGGCGATACCGACCCCACAACCCACGTCTGCGACTCAAGGCGAATGCGTATAACATGGTGGTCCCCCGTCGTCAGCCGCGAAGGAGCCGCGCCATGGCCCGCTTCAACCAACCGCCCGTCAAGCGCACGCACGCGCTTCAGCCACTGTCGCGCGATCATTACCAGGGCCTCGTCCAGGCCCAGCACCTGATCAAGGCGGCCGACGGCGACGCCAACGCCCGGCGCAAGGCGCTGGCAGCGTTCGTCGACGCGTGGAACATCGAGAACACGGAGCACTTCGCCGACGAGGAGCGATTGCTCATCGAGCACATGAGCGAGGAGGATCGCGAGCGTCTGCTGGCCGAGCACGCCACCCTGCGCGAGCTGGCCGAGCGGGCCCGGGCCCAGCGGCGGGAGGTCGAGCCTGACGGCGAGCTGCTGCGTCGGCTGGGCCAGGCGCTCAACGACCACATCCGCTGGGAGGAGCGCGAGCTGTTCACGCGACTGGAGCAGAGCGTCGATGAGGCCACCCTCGCCGGCATTGCCCGGCACACCGAGCAGATCGAGGCCCAGCGCCCGCGCAACGCCGGCTGAGCCGGCCGTGGACATGGAGAGCCCGGTGTTCCGTCCAATCACCCATCCGCTTTGCCTGTTCGTTCTGGCGCTCGTTCTCACGGCGCCGCTGGCCGCCGAGCCGATCGCCTTCGACGCGGACTTCGACCACGGCTCGCTCGACGTCGCGGCGACGCGCGTCGAGGGCGACACCGTGCACCTCGTCGGCCGCACCAACTACCAGCCCGATCAGTGGAAGTGGCTCTACTTCCGCGTGGACGGCGTGGCGGGACGCGAGCTGCGCTTCGAGATCGACGACAACTTCACGCCGCGCTCGCAGCGGCTGCGCGACTGGGTGCCGGTCTACAGCTACGACAACGTGCGCTGGCACTATTTCGACCGGGCCCGGTGGGATGAGGACGCGGCGCGCTACGGCTTCCGGCGCGACGAGCCTTTCGCCGGCGACACCGTCTGGGTCGCGCTGTACCTGCCCTACCCGGTGCAGCGCGTGGCGGACCTGGTGGCGCTGCTGCGCTGGAGCGAGCACGTGATGCCGACCGCCAGCGCGGACGAGCGGCTGGTGATCGGGCGCAGCGGTGGCGGCGAGGACGACCTCGGTCGCACGATTCCGCCGCAGGATCTGTACGGCTTCGTGATCACGGACGCTGCGGTGGACGCCTCGGCCAAGCGCAAGGTCGTGCTCGTCGGCGGCGTGCACGCCAACGAGGTGCAGGCCAACCACGTCCTTGAAGGCTTGCTCCTGTTTCTCGTCAGCGAGCAGCCCGAGGCGGCAGCGCTTCGCCGGCAGGTGGCGTTCCACGTCTACCCGATGGTCAACCCCGACGGGCGTTACGCCGGCTACAGCCGCGGCGGCGTGCAGCATCCCCGCCGGGACACGAACCGCTACTGGGACGCGGAGCGCTACGGGGACATGGATGAGATCCGCACCGTCGCCGAGGCGATGGTTGAAGACACGGGTGTGCGGGCGGGGGCCGACGACGTGGATTTCCTGATCGACTTCCACTCCTGGGCGGACACGGGCGCCCACTTCCTTTTCGCCACGCCCGAAGCGGCCGACAGCGCCTTCTGGCGGGCGCTTCGCGAGCATGAGCCGGAGATGGAGATGCGCATCTCGCGCCGCCCGCCGGACGCCAACCGCACGACGGCGTGGTTCGGGTACAACGTGCTCGGGGCGCCGCACGCCATCACCGCCGAGACGATGTTCCGCCCGGGCGAGCCGATGCGGCGCTACCACCGCATGGGCCGGCGCTTCGGCAAGGCGCTGCACGCGCACTACGCGGAGCAGCCGCCCGCGGCCGACGAAGATTATTGAATGGTTGACCTTACCCGGAGGGGCCGTACTCGGGGTGCCACGCAACGCCGTGAACTCTGGCTGTAGGGTGGGTAGAGCGAAGCGAAACCCACCGGCTTTATCGAGGATTCAGGACATTCGTGGTGGGTTTCGCTTCACTCTACCC
>SLDI01000470.1:0-3498 GCA_007125385.1 Phycisphaeraceae bacterium
CGTGGGTGGTCCGATCCCGCGGCACGCGCCGGGCTTGCACGGTCTGAGGGGTATGGTGCGCCCGCGCACTGGCGGACAAGCCGCCAGTGGCACCCAAAGGGCTGCATCTCAGGTCAGAATTCTTTCTTCACGCCCCTTCCACATCACCCGCTTTCGGGGATAATTTTGCATCCGGTCACCGCGGGTGACTGCCTTCCCCCTGAGTGAGCAACGATGAAAACCGAGCTTCCTTTGGACGTGAGCGAGCTGGCGCGCGGCTTCGCCGGCCGGCTTATCCTGCGCAACGACGCCGAATACGACGACGCCCGCCGCATCTTCAACGGCATGATCGACCGCCGCCCGGCCGTCATCGCCCGGTGCGCCAACCCCGCCGACGTCGCGGCCGCCATCGCCTTCGCCCGCCAGCGCGACCTGAAGATCGCCGTGCGCTGCGGCGGGCATGGCGTCTCGGGCAAGTCGCTCGTCGACGACGGCCTGGTCATCGACCTGCGCCTGATCAATGACGCGACGGTCGACGCGCAGGCCCGCACCGTCACCGTCGGCGGCGGCGCGATCATGGGCGAGCTCAACGCGGCGACGCAGCCGCACGGCCTGGCGACCGCCAGCGGACGCGTCTCCACCACCGGCGTCGGCGGCTACACCCTCGGCGGCGGCGACGGCTGGATCGCACGCAAGACCGGCCTGGCGTGCGACAACCTGCTCGCCGCCGAGCTCGTCACCGCCGACGGCACGCGCCTCCGCGCCAGCGAAGACGAGAACCCCGACCTCTTCTGGGCGCTGCACGGCGGCGGGGGCAACTTCGGCGTCGTCACCAGCTTCACCTTCCGCCTGCACGAGATTCCCACGGTCACGGCCGGGCTCCTGTTCTACCCGCCTGAGCAAGGCCCGCGCGTCATGCGCGCCTATCGCGAGTTCATGCAAACGGCGCCGGACGAGCTCGGCGGCGCGGTGGCCTACCTGACCGGACCCGATGAGCCTTTCATGCCGCGCGAGATCGTGGGCAAGCTCGCGCTGCTGCTGCTCGTGGCGTACACCGGGCCCGAGGCCGAGGCCCGGGAGGTCGCGGCCCCCCTGCTGTCGCTGGGACACACGGGCGAGATGATCGCGGAAATGCCCCACGCCGATTTCCAGTGCATGCTCGACGACCCGCCGGGCTATCGCAACTACTGGTCGGTGGAGTATCTGGAAAGCCTGCCGGACGAGGCGATCGAGGTGTTCTGCGCCCAGGCGCAGGACATGATCGTGCCGTCGATCTCGCAGTACCCCATCTTCCCGCAGGGCGGGGCGATTGCGCGCGGGCCGAGCGAGTATCCGATCCCGTGGCGCCACGCGCCGTGGGCGGTACACCCGTTCGGCGTGTGGGAGAACCCGGCCGACGACGAGCGCGGCCGACGGTGGACAAAGAACATCCGCGAGCGGCTGCAACCCTGGGCCAGCGGCGCGGTGTATCTGAACTTCATCGGCGAGGAAGGCCGCGACCGCATCGTGGCCGGGCTGGGGCGCGAGAACTACGAGCGTCTGGCGCGGGTCAAGGCGCAGTACGATCCCGACAACGTGTTCCACCTGAACCACAACATCAAGCCGGCCGGCAAGTGATCCAGGTCGCCGCAGCCGAAGAAGGGTTCCCGGCCCCGGGTGGTCAGGGTGTCGCCCAGGGGTAGAGCCGGCGCTCGGGTTCGGTGACGTGGAGAAAGCCCATGTCTTCGATTGCATGGCAGCGGTTGCAACTGTTGCGCAGGTCGGCGAAGCGGCGCTGGAGGCTCTCGCGGTCGCGCTGGGCGATCGCCTCGCGCACCGCGGGCAGGTGCTCGTTGAGGAAGGCCTGGGCCTCGTCGGACGCGGCCCGCGCCGGGCGGCGCTCGAAGCCCTGCTCGACGGCGCCGGCGATCTTCTCGGCGTGGTAGTCGGCCAGTGGCCAGTTCTCGTCAGCGATGGCGAAGTGCAGCTCGTTGTAGCGGTAGCCCACTTCGACCATGGCGGTGGAGAACCCGCCGATGTGCGAGGCCAGGGCGTCGATCTGCTCGTCGGTGCGACCGTGAGGCCAGGCGTCGTTGCCGGCGCCGGAGCCGGCCTGATCGCAGCCGGGCGTGGCGACGGCGGCGAGGCCGAGGCCGAGCAGGCCGAGCAGGGCGCAGATGTGGACGGTGGGTGTCATGGCCGGTCTCCTTGGGCGCGCGACGGATGGGCTCAGGGTAACGCCCACCGGGGCGGTGATCGACCCGGTGGAGCGGCCGGCGGAGGCGGCGACGGGATCGGGGACGGCCGTAAATCTCGCCGGTACAGCATCATCCGGCGATTTCGAGGCTAGCGTTGGATGGTGGAGCGTGATGCGCGCGGGCCACAGGTCACGGAGGACCTGCTGGCCCTTTTTCATTGGGCATTCAGTCGCTCCCGGCTTTCCGCTGCCGGCTAGAGCATCAGCTCCGCGATCTGGACGGCGTTGAGCGCGGCGCCCTTGCGGATCTGGTCGCCGCAGACGAAGAAGTTGAGCCCCCTGCCGTCGGGATGGCTCAGGTCCTGGCGGATGCGGCCGACGAGCACCGGGTCGCGGCCGCTGGCGTCGAGCGGGGTGGGGAAGCGGTTGCCCGCGCGGTCGTCGAGCAGCTCCACGCCCGGGGCGTCGGCGAAGATCTGCCGGGCCTCGTCGTCGCCCAGAGGCCGGCCGAGCTCGACGGTGATGCTCTCGGCGTGGGCCCGCATCACGGGCACACGGATGCACGTCGCGGCGACGGGCAGGGACGGCTCGGCCCAGATCTTGCGGGCCTCGTCAACCATCTTCATCTCTTCCTGGTTGTAGCCGTTGTCATGCAGCGTCGAGTTGTGGCTGAAGAGGTTGAAGGCGTACTGCTGGGGGAAGACTTTGCAGGTGGGCTCTTCGCCGGCGAGCACCTGGCGCGTCTGCTGCTCGAGCTCGGCCATGGCAGCGGCGCCGGCACCGCTGGCGGCCTGGTAGGTGCTGACGATGATGCGCTCGACGCCGGCGGCGAGACGCAGCGGGTTCACCGCCACGAGCATGATGATGGTCGAGCAGTTGGGGTTGGCGACGATGCCCGGCTTGCCCAGGCCGATGCTCGAGCTTGCCAGCGCCTCGGCGTTGACCTCGGGCACGACCAGCGGAACCTTGGCCTCCATGCGGAAGGCGGAGGAGTTGTCGACGACCACGGCCCCGGCGTCGACTGCGGCGGCGGCGAAACGCCTGGACGTGTCCCCGCCGGCGCTGAACAGGGCCAGGTCCACGCCCTGGAAGCTGGCGTCGGTGAGCTCCTCGACGGTGTACTCGCGGCCCTTGAAGGCGATCTTCTTTCCGGCGCTGCGGGCCGAGGCCAGCAGCTTGAGGCCGGCGACGGGAAAGTCGCGCTGCTCGAGCACGCGCAGAAACTCCTGGCCGACGGCGCCGGTGACGCCCGCAATGGCCACGTTGGGAGGGTTACGCATGACTGAAAAGGCTCCAAAAGGAATCGTGAAACGCCCGACTTCGTGCCGGGCTTTATGGGGTCA
>SLDI01000273.1:0-12756 GCA_007125385.1 Phycisphaeraceae bacterium
TCCATCTTGTACCGAGAATGGCGGCATGGCGCAACCCCTATATGTTGTGGTTGGGCGGCCATGGCAACACAAGGCGTGAACGGTTACCAACTTTCAACCATTCCGCTAGAGGTCATAGCGCAGCACTCCCAGCTATCCAAGCCCGACTGCATCATCAGTAACAGCCATGGCGGAGCGACGAAGTATCTTTATGATTACATCTCTGGGCTGACAGGTGTCACAACCGGGGCCTTAGACCAGTTTGCGAGATCATTCTGGGAGATCAGTCACCAAGGTAGTACTTGGGAGTTCATGCAGGGATCTTCTGATGCGGATGCCCCATATAGCGGTCGATCTCAGGTGATCCGTTGGGAGGAAGAAGGTGGTGACCTGGCCACGTACGCCGAAAGTGTCCGACACTTAAATCATGTGGCACAAAATTGGAGGCGCGGAAAACCAAACTGGGGAAGAGCTGGCGTGGCGATCAGCAAAATGGGCGGCCTGAATGCTGCGATTTACTCCGGAGATATCTATAGCGAAAACTGCTGTGCCCTGGTTCCGAGTGATCCTGGAGATCTTCCAGCGGTCTGGTGCTTTTGTTCGTCTCCAGAGTATTATCAGGAGATAAGGCGCATAAACAGGAGTCTTCTAGTTCAGACAAAATATCTCGCGAAAGTTCCCTTCAATCTTGCTTGCTGGAAAAAGATCGCGGCCGCGAGATACCCCAATGGCCTCCCAGAACCACAAAGCAACGATCCGACACAGTGGCTGTTCCACGGCCATCCCGCCGGCATGCTGGAGGAAGGCGACGCGCGCGAGCCGAATGCGGCGGACGTTTTCCAAGTCGCCATCGCCCGGCTGCTCGGCTACCGCTGGCCGGCGGAGCTTGATCCGGAGATGCGCCTCGACGCCCGGGCACGCGAATGGGTCCGGTGCAGCGACGATCTGCTCGACCTCGCCGACCGTGACGGCATCGTCTGCCTCTCGCCCGTGCGTGGCGAGGCGTCGACGGCGGACCGGGTGCGGGAGGTGCTCGCCAAGGCGTTTGGCCATGAATGGTCGGCCGCGAAGGAGCGCGAGCTGCTGATCGCCGCCGCGGACAAGCACAAGCAGAAGACGCCGTGCTCGAGCCTGGAGCAGTGGCTGCGTGACCGCTTTTTCGAGGAGCACTGCAAGACGTTCCACCACCGCCCGTTCATCTGGCACATCTGGGACGGCGTGAAGGATGGATTTCACGCACTGGTGAACTACCACCGTCTCGCCGGCGCCACCCCCGGAAGCGGCGAGGCACGTCGTACGCTGAACAACCTGGCGTATTCGTACCTAGGGGACTGGATCGACCGGCAGCGGGCGGATCAGGAACAGGGCAAGGACGGGGCCGATGCCCGGCTGGCCGCGGCGGTGGAGCTGCAGGAACAGTTCGGCAAGATCCTGGAGGGCGAGCGGCCGTACGACATCTTCGTGCGCTGGAAGCCGCTGCACGAGCAGCCGATCGGCTGGGAGCCGGACATCAACGACGGCGTGCGGCTGAACATCCGCCCGTTCATGCTGGCGGAGCTGCGCAAGGGCCGCAAGGGCGCCGGCGTACTGCGGTGGAAGCCGAACATCACGTGGAAGAAGGATCGCGGCAAGGAGCCACAGAAGCTCCGCCCGCGCGACCAGTTCCCCTGGTTCTGGGGCTGTGACCCGGAGAAGAAGGCGGAGCACCGCACCGACTTCGCTGGCGCGGCGAAGTTTGATGGTCAGCGGTGGAACGATCTGCACTACACGGCGGGGGTAAAGCGTGCGGCGCGGGAGGCGCAGGCGGAGGCGGAGCCGGAGCCGGTTGCTACGAAAGGGGCCGAGTGATGCAGAAGATTTCCGGCCATGAGTATCCGCTGAGCAAGATATTCAGCGAGGAATTCGAATTTGTGATCCCGTCCTACCAGCGGCCATACGCGTGGACCACGGACGAGGCCGGCGAGTTGTTTGACGACCTTGAAGAGTGCATGGCCGATCAGGGCGGAGCAAAGGCGGCTGAGCCGTACTTCCTTGGCAGTGTCGTACTGATCAAGCAGGAGGGGGCACCTCGCGCGGAAGTGATCGACGGCCAACAGCGGTTGACGACGCTTACGCTTCTTCTGGCGACACTTGCGGAGCGGGTTTCCGGCGATCAGTCGCGGGCCTTGGAGAAGTACATCAATGAACCCGGTGACCTGGTTGAAGAGCGCGAGCCCCGGCCACGATTGAGCCTGCGCGACCGCGACCGTGCGTTCTTTCATAGGTATGTGCAGACTCCTGGCGGGCTGGAGTCGTTGCGAGGACTCAAGCCGAATTCCATGACTGATCCGCAGCGCAACATCCGGGCAAACACTGTGTTGTATCACGAGCGGCTGGCCAGGATGGGGGAGGCCGAGGCGTTCAAGCTTGGGCGATACATCGTTAATAACTGCTACCTCGTGGCTGTCTCGACACCGAGCATGCAGTCTGCCTACAGAATCTTCTCCGTCATGAATGACCGCGGGCTGGATCTGTTGACGTCCGATATCCTGAAGGCGGACATCATCGGTAAGCTGCCTGAGAGGCGTCGTGAGGAATACACCAGCAAGTGGGAAGATATGGAGGAGAGCTTAGGCCGCGACACATTCGATGATCTGTTTACGCACATCCGCATGATATATCAGCGTGCGAAGCTCAAGACGACCGTACTTGACGCGTTTCGGGATTACGTCTTGGAAAAGGAGCCGGATCCGGCGCACCTGATCGACGAAGTGATCGTCCCGTACGGCGAATGCTTTCAAGTATTGAGGGAAGCTGATTACCGTGGCAGCGGTGAGGCATCTGCGGTCAACGAGATGCTGACCTGGTTGCTGCGGATCGACAACGTTGACTGGATTCCGCCGGCCATGATGTTTATGAGGCGGCATCGCGAGGATACCGAGGCACTCGTGCAATTCCTGACACACCTTGAGCGACTGGCGGCGAGCATGTTCATCCGACGCTGCTCGATCAACGAGCGGATTGAGCGGTATGGCAGGGTGATCGGTGCAATTGCGGACGGTGCTGACTTGGAGAGCGAAGATTCACCGCTGATGCTGGCGGAGGCGGAGACGGAGCAGACCATCCGGGTGATCGACGGGGATGTGTATGGCGCCAATGTTCGAGTGCGCACCTACATCATGCTGCGCCTGGACTCCTTCCTGTCGGACCGCTCGGCCATTTATGACAACAAGGTTCTGACCGTCGAGCATGTGCTGCCGCAGACGGTCAGGGATGGTAGCTATTGGGCCAAGGCGTGGCCGTCGGAGGTGGATCGGCTTCTCTGGGAACGTCGGATCGGGAATCTTGTCCTGTTGTCTCGTCGCAAGAACAGCCAGGCGAGCAATTTGGATTTCAAGGATAAGAAAGAGCGGTACTTCAGCACCCGCGGGGGAGGAAGCCCATTTGTTGTGACCACCAAGGTTCTTGAGCATGACGAATGGACACCGGAGATTGTTGAAGCCCGGCAAGGGGAACTGCTGGGGAGGATCAAGGAGGGTTGGGATCTGTGACAGTGTGCAGCGATCACATGTTGGAACGGCTGGTGAGCGAGCTGCGTGCGTGTGATGCGGCACCTGATGGTCTTGCCCGCCCCGCGGCGATCCTCTGGCTCGACCCGGAGCGGCAGTGGCTGCCGCTCAAGCCGCTTCTGCTGGGTCCGTTGCCGGAGCTGCTGGTGCTCGGGGACTACGAGCCGTCGACCCGCACGGGCCCGGCGATCTGGTTGCGGTGCATGATCGGCCGCACGCTGGATGAGCCGGCGATCCCGGAGGACCGCGTGCCGATCCTGTACCTGCCCGGGGTCGGCCGGCAGGATCTGCGTGCTGGGGATGACTGCCGCGACGAGCTCAAGCCGCTGGTCGAGCTGATGTATCGCGGCGCGCTCTGGCTGCAGCGCGGTAACCACGAGTGGACGGTCTCGGCGTTTTTGACGTCGGCCGACGGGCTGGGGCTGCGGATGGCGCGTGACCAGGCGACGCGCGAGGCACTGGCGCGGGCGCTGCCGGAGGTGGCGACGACGCCGGTGGCCCAGTTCCAGGGCCGGCATCTGGAGGCGGAGGATTTCGACCGGCTGCTCTCGAGCGATGTGGTGCGGGACCTGCTGCGCTGGATGGGCGAGCCGGAGGCCACACGGCAGCGGATGGGGCCCGAGCGGTGGGCGGCGTTCTGCAGCCAGTGTCGCGATAGGTTTGGGTTCGACCCGGCCAGGGATGGCGAGTTGACGGCAGGCGAGCGTCTCGGGCTCGGCGAGGGGGCGTGGGCGGAACTGTGGCAACGGTTCGCCGAGGCGCCGCAGGCGTACCCCGGGATTCCGGCTCTGCTGAGACGGGCCAGGCCGGCGGAGTTGGCGTTTGACCGGTCGCGGTGGCCCGACCTCAATGACGAGGCGGAGCAGGCGGTGCGGGCCGAGTTGGGTGGGCTCGCCTCGGTGCCGCACCACGAAGCCTGCGAGCGGGTGGTGGCGCTGGACCAGGAGCACGCGGAGCGGCGTGGCTGGCTGTGGGCGTCGATCGGCCTGTCGCCGATGGCGCTGGTTCTGGAGCCTCTCGCCCGCCTGGCGAAGGTGGCGCGTGGGGCCCTGGGTGGCAGCACGCCCGATCAGATCGCCGAGGCGTACGTTGATCAGGCCTGGCAGGCGGATGCAGCGTCGTGGGAGGCGGTCGCCCAGGCCCCGACGGCTGATGAGCGGCTGATCAAGGAGGCGGTGCGGGCTTTGCTTGGGCCGTGGCTGGATCAATCGGCGCGGGCGTTTCAGCAGGCCGCGGAGACGTACCCGCTGCCGGCTCGCGAGGCCCCGGCCGTTTCGGCGGAGGCGGGGATGTGCCTGCTGTTCGTCGACGGGCTGCGGTACGACGTCGGTCGCCGGCTGGCGGAGCGCCTGGAGGGCCGGGGGTATGGCGTGCGGGTGGGGCACCGGTGGGCGGCGCTGCCGACGGTGACGGCAACCGCGAAGCCGGCGGTCACGCCCGTGGCCGGGCGGATCACGGGCGGCGAGCTCCCGGAGGATTTCGCGCCGCATGTCACGGAGACCGGCAGGAAGGCCGATGCCGAAACCCTGCGCGAGACCATGCGCGCCGCCGGCTACCAGGTGCTCGGCGGCGAGCTCGGCGACTGGCCGCACGCTGACGATGCCCGTGGCTGGGCGGAGGCGGGGGTCCTGGATCGACGGGGTCACGAGCTACAGGACGAGTTGCCCGGCCACATTGTCAGCGAGCTGGATCGCCTGGTCGAGCGTGTGGGCTCCCTACTTGAGGCGGGCTGGGGCGCGGTGCGCATCGTGACGGACCATGGTTGGCTTCTGCTGCCACTGGGGCTGTCCAAGGTGGACCTGCCCCGCCATCTGACCGCAAGCCGCTGGGCACGGTGCGCGGTGGTGGCCGGGCAATCACAGGTCGATGCGCCGGTCTTCCCATGGCACTGGAACAGCGCTCAACGATTCGCAACCGCGCCCGGTGCCGCGGCGTTCAACGCCGGCGCGAGCTACGCCCATGGGGGGCTGAGCGTGCAGGAGTGCCTTGTGCCGGAGTTGACGGTGGAGGCCAGTGGGCAGCGGAACGTGTGGGCCACGATTCGCTCCGTGACCTGGCGCGGCATGCGATGCGTCGTGGAGGCGGAAGCGGGCGGGGCGGCCGTGATGGCCGATCTGCGACTGGAGCGGCCCAACGGTCCCACGGTAACTGCCGCACCAAAACAGCTTGATGAGGGGGGGACGGCCAGGCTTCTGGTCGCGGACGATGCCTATGAGGACGCCGCCCTTGTGCTGGTGCTTACGGACCAGGCGGGGACGGTGCTCGCTCAACGCAAGACCAAGGTCGGAGCTTCGACATGACCACCGCCTCAACGATGGATCATCTGGATCAGATTGCCGCGTCCGTCCTCGAGGGCTACCTCGTCCGGAAGGATCTGGTGCGCAAGTACGCCCGGCAGTACCCGGTGCCGACCTACGTGGTCGAGTTCCTGCTCGGGCGCTACTGCGCCAGCACCGACGAGCAGGAGATTCAGGAGGGGCTGGCGATCGTCGAGAAGCAGCTCAAGGGCCGTACCGTCCGCACCGGCGAGGAGGAGCTGTTCAAGGCCCAGGCCCGGGACGACGGAGCCGTCAAGCTCATCGACATCGTCAGGGCGAAGCTGGATGCCCGCAACGACTGCTATGTCGCCGAGCTGCCCAGCCTCGCCCTGCGCGACGTGCAGATTGCCGATGGTCTGGTCAAGGACAACGAACGCATGTTGACCGACGGCTTCTACGCCGAGGTGACGCTCGAGTACGACCCGATCGTCGCGCAGGAGAACAACGGCCGGCCCTTCCGTATTGCGGCCTTGCGCCCCATTCAGATGTCCAGCCCGAACGTGCTCGATGTTCTCGCCAAGGCCAGACATTCCTTCACCACGGACGAGTGGCGGGATTTTCTGATCCGGTCAATCGGCCTGGAACCGGCAGCGCTGAGCGAGCGGGCGAAGATGGTCACGCTGCTGCGGATGGTGCCCTTTGTCGAGCGCAACTACAACCTTGTCGAGCTCGGCCCCCGCGGCACGGGCAAGAGCCATCTCTTCCAGCAGATCTCGCCCTACTCGCACCTGATCTCCGGCGGCAAAGCCACCGTCGCCAAGATGTTCGTCAACAACGCCAATGGCCAGCGCGGCCTGGTGTGCCAATACGACGTGGTGTGCTTCGATGAGATTTCCGGCATCTCGTTCGACCAGAAGGACGGCGTCAACATCATGAAGGGATACATGGCCTCCGGGGAGTTCAGCCGCGGTAAGGAGAGCATCAGGGCTGAGGGCGGCATCGTGATGGTGGGCAACTTTGACGTGGACGTGGAACAGCAGCAGCGTATCGGCCACCTGCTGAGTCCATTGCCCAGCGATATGCGGGATGACACCGCCTTCCACGATCGCCTCCACGCGTTCGCTCCCGGTTGGGATTTCCCCAAGCTCATCCCCGGCGAGCACTTCACCGACCACTTCGGCCTCGTCAGCGACTTCCTGAGCGAATGTTGGAGCCGGCTGCGCCAGTCGAGCCGCATGACACAGCTTCAAAATCGCGTGTTCTGGGGCGGCGCCCTCAGCGGCCGCGACATCGAAGGTGTTCAGAAGACGGTCAACGGTCTGCTGAAGCTCCTGTTCCCGGACCCCGAGATGCCTGTTCCCGAAGAGGACCTGGAGTGGGTGGTTCGCCTGGCGCTGGAATCCCGCCGGCGGGTGAAGGAGCAGCAGAAGCGCTGTCTCACGAGCGAGTTCCGCAACACACACTTCAGCTACACGCTCGGCGTCGATGGTGTCGAGCAGTTTGTCTCAACGCCCGAGCTCCACAGTGACGATGCCATCGACGGCGATCCCTTGCCGCCGGGTCAAGTTTGGGCTGTAAGCCCGGGAAGCGGCCAGAGCGGGCCTGGTTTGCACCGTATCGAGATATCGGTCGGTCCCGGCAGCGGCGTGCGTATCCTTAACCAGCCCCAGCCGCCGGCGTTTCGGGAAAGCGTTCGCGTGGGCGAGCAGAATCTTTACAGCCGCGCCAAGGAGCTGGTTGGGGATCGCGACCCGCGTAGTCACGAGTTCACGATCCAGTTGCGCGCCATGGACGCCGACAAGACCGGCTCCGGCCTGGGTCTGCCGGTGTTATTGGCACTGGTCGGGGCTCTGCTGGAGCGGAACACCCGCGGTGGCATGATCGTCGTCGGCCAATTGAACCTTGGCGGGTCAGTTGAGTTGGTGCCCAACCCGGTAGCGATAGCCGAGCTCGCGGTCGAAAAAAAGGCAGCTACGCTGCTAATGCCGGTAGCGGCGCGCCGCGCGCTGATGGAGCTGCCGGACGAGTTATGGACGAAGATCGGCATCGAGTTCTACCGCGAGCCAGCGGATGCCGTGTTCAAAGGGCTGGCGGAGTGACATTCCCTACCGGAATCCAGAGGCATCGAGGTTGGAGTGGGCCCGCCGCACAGCATCGGAACCTTGAAAGTTTGCTGGATGGTTGGTATCTTGTACGATGTGTCCTCGCCGTCACCAAACGGTTCAAACGGTCGCGACGCCAGCGGACGCTTCGTCAGGGGCAACTCCGGCGGACCGGGTAACCCTCACGCCGCGAAGGTCGGCAAGCTGCGGTCCGCCCTTCTAAAGGCCGTCACACAGAAGCGGATGGCCGCCGTGGTAGCAGCCTTGGTCCGTGAGGCGGAAGCGGGCAACGTCACTGCCATTCGCGAGCTGTTGGACCGCGTCCTGGGCAAACCGGTGGAGGCAGATCTGATCGAGCGGATCGAGCAGTTAGAGCAACGGCTGGCGGAGGTGGGTGAGCGATGAGTCTTCGTGCCAGATTGACCAAGCTCGAACGGCAAGCAGAGGTGACCCTGCCCGCTCCCGCTGAAGAGGTCCGAAAGGCCGAGCAAGCGGCGGCGTTCTCACGTCTGTGCGATCAGGATCCGGAAATGAGGCGCCTCCGGGAAGAGGGGGCGAAGTTCTTGCAATCCTGCGGAGAGGCCTTTCGGGAAGCGTGGCAACGGGAAGACATACACGCCGCCCTCGCTGAACTTACGGAGGAACAGCACCATTGGCTGGGCGATCATCTACGGGCACTGGACGCTCGAGAAGCGGCCCTTTGGAGGGCCGTCGATGCTCCGACGTAACGTGAGCACCACAGTCTCCCCAAATGGTGGAACACTGGCGGGGTGGGGTGGTGCCAAATGACGGTGGGCCAACGCGGCGCACTCGTTCGATTGGCGCCGTGCTCCGAGCAGCCTGCGGACAGCTTCGCCTGCTGCTCTGACATGGCCGGCCGGCGGTCCCAACCGTGGGCGCCGCCAAGTTCCTAAAGCCGCCCCAGCGTTCAAGTGCGGTGAGAGCGCTGGCGCACTGCATCCGCTACCGATGGGGACACCCTCATCTGAATGTTTTTGAATCGCTGTGTCGCACCGTCGAAGCGCAGCCACACCGCACCCGATGGGCCCTGCCGCTGCTTGGCGAGGATCAGCTCCAGGTCGCGCGGGTCGGGTTCATACCCGGGGGCGGGCGATTCGCTCTGCCGGTTGGGGTCGTGCAGGAACGCGACGACGTCGGCGTCCTGTTCAATGCTGCCACTGTCGCGCAGGTCGCTGAGCCGCGGCCGGCGGTTCTCGCGCGATGATTCGCGGTTGAGCTGGGACAGGCACAGCACCGGCACCTCGAACTCCAGCGCCAGCAGCTTTACCGCCCGGCTGAGCTCGCTGACCTCGACGTACCGGCTGTCGCGTCGCGTGCCGCGCATGAGCTGGAGATAGTCAACCACGATCGCGCGGACGCCGAAACGGTCGCACAAATAGCGGGCGGAGGCGCGGAGGCGGTCGGGCGTGAGCTGGCGGTGATCAACGGGATGGATGGGCGCTTCCGCCAGCCGGCCCACGGCTTCCGCCAGGTCGCCGAAGGCCCCGCCGTCGGGAGTCTGCTGGCCCCGGATGATGTTCAGCGCCACGCCTGACTCGAAGGCAAGCATCCGCTCCGCCATCTGCGTGCGCGTCATTTCCAGGCTGAACACAGCCACGGGCGCGCTGCACTTCAGCGCCAGGTGCATCATGATCTGGCCGGCGAGCGCCGATTTCCCCCCGCCCGTAGCCGCGGCGATGATGATGAGCTGCCCGGGCTGCATGCCGCCGCCGAGCATCCGGTCGAAGTCTGGGATGCCGGTGGGCAGGGGAGCGCCCGCCGGCTCATCACCTTCGGCGAGCCTGCTGAGGCGGTCGTAGACCTGCTGCACGCTGGCGCCGATGGTCGGCCCGATGGCGTGGGTGCCCGTGTCGGCGGTGAGGCTGACAAGGTCGGCCTGCAGCCGCTCGATGACTTCGAGCGGCTCGTCGCCGCCCGTCGCCGCCGCGATCAGCGCCGTGTGGGACAGCTCCATGAGCTTGCGTTTGGTCGAGGCGACGTGGACGAGCTTGGCGTAGTACCCCATGCTCGTCGTCGACGGCACGGATTCGGCGAGCTCCATCAGGTACTCGACGCCGCCGACGTCGGCGAGGATCTGCTTGGCGGCGAGCCGTGACCTGATGTGGACCATGTCCGCACGATCGGCCGAGCCGTTGAGCTCCACGAGCACGTCGAAGATGGCGGCGTGGGCCGGCTTCCAGAAGTCCTGGGCCTTCAAGTCCGGCACGTTCCGGCATTCGTCGAGGATGATCGAGCCGAGCAGTGCCGCCTCGGCTTCGAGGTCATGCGGGGGCAGCAGTTCGGACCAGCGGGGTTGCGATTTCATCGGAACGTGGCCCTTTCGAGATCAGTGGTTGGCAGCAGGAGCGTGCCATTGCGCTTGATGCCTTGTTCGCTGTAGCCGTCAGCCAGCGTCAGGTCGATGACGTGTCGGTCCACCACGGCCTCGCGGACCCGGCCAGCCTGGATGCCTTGGAACACGTCGCCGGGTGTGGCCGCTGGTGCGTGGCCGTTGTCGGTGGCGAACTGGTCCCAGTGCTTGAGGATCGCCTCGGGCGTGCAGGCCGCCTCGGGCCACGCATCGCGGTAGCGGGCGATGCATCGGGGGATGTCGTCGGGCTCGGCGCCCTTGGCCTTCAGGTCACGGACGATGCCGCCGACTCGCTTGCGGTCGCGATCGGTGACGGGGTTGAGCTTGAACGCCCCCACGACAGCGTCCCAGACGGGATCCGGCTTGCGGCGCTTCGCCGCGGAAAGCGTTCTTCCCTTCTTCCCTTCTTGTAGTATGTACCCCTGTTGGTCCGTCGGTTGGTTCGTCGCTGGTCCGTCGCCACCATTCATAAGTCCCTGTGGTTGCTCGCCCCCCGTTCGTCGCTGGTCCGTCGGTTGGTTCGTCGCTGGTCCGTCGGTGGTCCGGCGCGCATCGTCGTAACTCCCGCTTTCGTCGGATGTTGAGTCCGTCACGGGTTCGCCGTCTGCGCGACCCTGGTAATGTTCCCAGCGGATGATGCGGATGCGGGTCGTGCGCCGCCCCACCGCCTCCGTCTCGACCATGTCCTCTCGCTTCAGACGGGCGATGAACCGGCGGGCCCGGGCTTCGGGCCACTGCCAGCGTTCGGCGAGCGCCGCGACGGGCTCAACCAGCTCGCCGCGGTCGACCACGATGGGTTTGCCGGCGACATGGCGGCGAGCGGGCTGGTGATTGGCCCGCAGGAGCAGGTCCAGCCACGCTTCGAACTCCGTGAACTCGCGCCGGCGCGGGTACAGCGGGTGATCGATGGCCTTTCGCCAGAACTTTATCCAGCCGCCGCTCACGCTGCCCGCCCTTCGCCCGGCAAATGATTCGCGCCTCGCAGTGCCGCTAGGATCGCCTCGCGATCGCACCTGGCGCACCGCGGCACGCCGCCGCAGATCAGCCGCGCGCGGCCGCACCGGCAAGGCGTCGGTCGGTGGAGGCGTGAGGTTTGGCCTTGACGCGGCGGAGGTGAGCAGGCATGATGCATACGTTCCCTTTCGGCTGGCCAGCCCCGCCCACCCTCGCCAAAGCGCGGGCGCGGCTGGCGTGCATACTCCTAGAAGAACTCCACAACCTCGGCGTCGCGATGGCGCCGGCGTCGGGTTTGTTTCGGTGTCGGTGACGTTGACCGGGCCGCCTCGAATGCGGCCAGCGCGTCGGGCGTGATGCGCCACCTGGGCCGTCCGCCGCGGCGCTGAGAGACGTCGACTGCTCGCAACTCGCCGCTGGAAATCCAGGCCCGCACGCGGTCGGCGCTGACGGCGTATTGATCCGCCACCTGCTGCGGCGTCAGGGCTCGCGTCGGCTTTGGGGACGGAGGGCGGATCACGTCGCCACCCCCGCCACCTGGGCATCAGCGTCATGTTCCAGCCAGTCAACGATCCATTGGCCACGATATAGAACCCGGCGCCCCTGGCGGCTGTAGCGCAGCCGTCCCTGGCGCCGAGCGCGTGACAGCGCCGCCGACGTGAGCCCGAGCATGAGCCGCAGGTCGGCATCGGTGTAGACCGCTTCCGGGTCGATGCGGGGAGCGGGATGATTTGCGGGTGCGTTCACGCTGTCCACCGTAGGGCAGCGCTTCCGCCGTGATAGCGGATGAGATAAGTTGAGACTCAGTGATACTCAGCCGAGCATCACCGGCCGGGGAAGCGTGTGGGCAGGTCGCGATTAAAGAGCCGCTCCAGTTCTGGCCGCAATTTGCTCCATTTCCACTCATGCGGCTTGCCGCCCTTGCCAGGGACATCCGGCTCTGGGAGCTTGTCGTCGTCGTAGTACCGGCGAAGGGTCGACTTGCTACGGGACACGCTTGCCGCTGCCTGGTCGAGCGTGACATACTTCTCGACCGGTTCGGGCGTGAGCGGCGCACCGGTTCGGCCGCCTTCCTGTTCACCTTGCTTCGCCTCTCGATGCGGCTCCGCCTCATTCTCGGCGAAGGCCTTGGCTACATCGGCCGCCGTCGCCAGGATATTGCATGCGCGGGCGCTGATCTCCGCTCGTTGCAGATCCAATTCGCGGTGATCAGCGTCATCCATGGCGTCAAAATCGGCGTTCGCGGGATAGCCATACTCGCAGTCCATGATCCGCTGCGCGTCGTATGGGAAGCTGTCGGGATCCTCCTCGCACAGCCAACGCGATACAGCCATCGTCCACGTCGCCGCTTCATTCATCTCGGGCCCGTAGTCGGACTCGTCCAACAAGCTCTTGTCGAATAGTCTGGCCTCCTCGGCCCCTAATCCCGCATCACCCAGTTGAGGTTCAGGGTTTTATGAACGTCACGTTGCGTTTATCCTATGCGTGATGGCATTTCGGCACTTCCAACTGCGGCATAAGAGGTGTGCACTGTGGGTGAAGGA
>SLDI01000079.1:0-3496 GCA_007125385.1 Phycisphaeraceae bacterium
CTCGTCCAGGTCGGGGTTACCTCCGGTTTCGATGCTGAAGCCTTCACTCGGCGGACGCTCGAGGTTGTCGACGACATCCGCCGGGACGCCCTGCTGGACGCAGAGCTGCTTCTGGGCTTCGGTCGGATTGCTGGCAGCCCAACAGGGATCCAAACCACCTTGGAAACCGGCGCTGATCGGCGAGAAAAGCTCATTGAGATTCGGCGCCCTGATCGCTCGGCTGAAGCTGGCTCGAGCACGAATAGACGGATTGATCGCCCAGTCCAGTGAGGTGCTCCATGCTGCAACGCTGCCGATGGTCGAATAGTCAGCGTAGCGGATCGCACCCTCTACAGCGAGCTCGTCAATGCCGGTAACGCCACTGATGATGGGGACTCGCGCCTCTGCAAACACCTCGAAGATGTTGAAGTTACCATCGGAGAACACCTGCGGCGTCGCACCGATGTCCCCGGCGATCGCCGACGAGTCCGGACGGTTGACGAAGGTCTCACGTCGCCATTCAACACCGAACGCGGTCGCAAGCGGCCCTGCAGGCAGATCGACCAGATCACCGGTGACCGAACCACCAGCCACGGCACGCGTGAACGAACTCTGCGTCGTGATATTCGTCCGGATGTAATTGATCATCTCGTCGGTCAGCGCGTCGGTACCGAAAATATTGATCGGCTCGCAATTGAGCAGATCGACGCGACACTCGGGTTGGCCTTCCTCGTTCAGTATCACGTCGAGGCCGGCGGAAAGCCGGGACCTCGACAGCAGCCCTTCCTGCAGCCGTCGCTGGTCGGAGCGCGCGTACTGATGGAACACGTCCCAGTACCAGTCGCGGGCGCCAAGGTTGAAATCGCCGCGCATCCCGGTGGTCATGTTGAACGAGTCGACGGTGTAGAGGTTGAACCGTGGGCCGAACTCGGCGATCTGCCACGCCATGTTGCGCACCGCGAAAATACCGTCACCCTCGGGATCGAAGAAGTCCCGGTTGAGCGCGAAGAAATCACGAAGCGGCTCCGGGAACAGCGGATTGATGTCCGCGTTGGGGATGATCAGCGTGCCCGATTCCTGGCCCGGCGTGGTCGGACTGAGCGCGATGGGCGCCTGCTGGTAGGCGTTTTCCTTCTTCGTGTAGAAAACCTGCGAGTAGATCTCGATGTTGTCCGAGAGATCGTAGCTGCCCAGCGCGTTGACCTGCCACCGCTGCAGCGGCCGCAGCAGGTAATTCGGCCCCGCATAGTTGAACTGATCCGTCGGGCGGCAGAATGGCGTCGGCACGCTGCCATCCGCAAAACGCAGGCCCTGGATCGCCCCACCCGGACACGCGGCGACGGCCCCGTCCCAGTCGATGCCGTCCACCTGTTCGAACTGGGCCGAGCTGATCCCTACGAAGGCGCCCGGAATGGTGGCGGTACCGAACGGCTGCAACACGCCGTTAGCGTCGGCAAGAAAAGGCTGGCGCGAGAATCCCCGGTCAGCCATGAACACCGGATCACGATCGGTGTACCCCAGGTGGAGCATCACGCTGCCCGCGCCGTTGGCAAGACTGGTAGTACCGAGCAGAAGGTCCAGCTTGTGGCCCGTAGCATCTCCGCGACTGGCTTCGCCGAACTGGTATCGCATCTCGACGCCGTCGAAGGAGTCTCGCAACATGAAGTTGACGGCGCCGGCAATCGCATCGGAGCCGTAGACAGCGGATGCACCACCAGTCACGATCTCGACACGCTCGACGAGGATGTCGGGGATCGTGGCAAGGTCGGTCAGACCGGTGACGTCGGCCGGCACGAAACGACGCCCGTCAACGAGCACCAGCGACCTGACTGCACCGAGGCCGCGCAGGTTGGCGGGTAACACGCCCGCCCCGCCACTCTGGTTCGTCGAACTCGTGGTATCCGGCGCAAGCTGCGGAAAGCGGTTAAGGGTTTCCTCGAGCGTGAGGTTGCCCACCGACTGGAGTTCCTCGAACTCGATGGTCTGTACGGGACTGATTTCGACGAAGTCACGGCTGCGAATCAGCCTGGACCCTGTCACGCGTATTTCGTCTATCGTGGTCGCATCGTCAGCTCCCGGCTGACCCTGCGCGCTCACCGCGCCACCGTACCCGACAGCGGATACGGCAAGACCCGTAAACAACGCACGGCTGACTGCCCGCCGCAACACCTGAGAACGCATGTTCATGCTCTGCTCCCTAATTTCCCGAAATGGTGGAAAGGCTGTTTGACTTATCCGGACTTTCTGTGCGGCTTAATTCGATTTTCGTTTCAGGTACCCCGTTGATGCCGGATGCGGCGCTCCAGTGCCGAAACAATCCAAGTTGTCGCCCGCTGGTTACCGCATCGTGATCCCCTGACTGTTGGCCGCACGCAACATTCGCACGCAATTTCCCCAACGTTTCAAAGATCAGCGATCACTGCGTCCCTGTCAATAACTTTTGATCACATTCCGCACGAAAGGTCGTTTTACGCACATGAATTTCGATGTCGCCTGGCCAAGGCACACCACCGGGATGATCCAGTTCAGCTCCGACAGCGCCCGGCACCAGAACTTTCGAAGGCGAAAACACTTGAGGAAGACTCAGGCAGCGCGTTGATTCAGAACTCATGCGAGGCCTGCGGAAATCAACGTTCGATGCCTTGCAAGTCGCTCGACAGTCGCGGACAGGTGTACGCGCGAATGGTATTGGCGGTATTCTAGCGATTAGGTCCGAATGAACCCTTTTCACCCACCCTGGAGACCACAACCGCGATGCTTGAACTGGCAGATTCCCGACTGTTACGCGATTCCATGTTCCTTGCCGGCGACTGGCGCGCGGGCGCCGATGGCGCGACGTTGCCAGTCTCCAACCCTGCGACCGGCGAGATCATCGCGCGCGTGAGTCTTGCGAACCGGGCCGAGACTGTCGCAGCCATCGAGGCGGCAGACCATGCGATGCCCGCCTGGGCGGGATTGCCGGCCAAGGGCCGCGCCGCGATCCTGCGCCGCTGGTACGAGCTGATCGTGGAAAACGCAGAGGACCTGGCGAGAATCCTCACCGCGGAACAGGGCAAGCCACTGGCCGAGGCACGCGGCGAAATCCTCTACGGCGCCGCCTTCTTCGAGTGGTACGCCGAGGAAGCGAAGCGGGTGTACGGCGAGACCATTCCGGCCCCCGACACGGGCCGCCGGCTGATGGTGCTGCGCCAGCCCATCGGCGTCTGCGCCGCGATCACACCGTGGAACTTCCCGATGGCGATGATTCCGCGCAAGGCTGCACCCGCGCTCGCGGCCGGCTGTACGATGGTGCTCAAGCCCGCCAGCGCAACGCCGCTGTCGGCGCTGGCGCTCGCCGAACTTGCCGATCGTGCCGGCGTGCCCGCTGGGGTGTTCCAGGTGCTGCCCGGCAAAGCCTCCGAGGTCGGCGACGAACTGATCACGCACCCGACAGTGCGCAAGGTCACCTTCACCGGTTCGACCGAGGTCGGGCGTGAGCTCATGGCCAAGGCATCCGCGACGATCAAGAAGCTCTCGC
>SLDI01000730.1:0-3496 GCA_007125385.1 Phycisphaeraceae bacterium
CGCCGCAACCGGTGGGTTTCGCTTCGCTCTACCCACCCTACAGCCGAAGTTCACGGCGTTGCGTGGCACCCGCGGGTTGCCTGCACGTGGCGTCGATCACATTATTCGAGCGTGGCCGCAGATCTGGCATCGCCACGGCTTGGAGGCTTCGAGAATCGCGATCACCAGCCAGATCACGAGGAACAGGCCGCCCGTCAAGATTGTGAGCAGGCATCCCCAGGCTCCGCTGAAGTGCTCCCGCGCGTGAAGTGTTCTGCGCTCGCATTCCGAGCAGAATCGTTGGGTTTGAAGGTATGCCATGCGTGCCCCCGATGTAAAGGGATCGACGATGAGTATACCTCGCTGAAATGGACCCGGACGACGGCAGGCGGCAGCGTGGCCCCCCTCCCTTCGGGAGGGGCTGGGGGAGGCTGCGGCCGTGGGCGTTGCGGGCCGGACGCGATGTTGGTCGCGGGGTTGTTGCGGGATGGTGGTCGGCGTTGCGGTGACGCACGGTGGCAGGGCGCACCCTCCCCCTGCCCCCTCCCGGGGGGAGGGGGTTCCGATCGGGGCCGCTCTCTTTACGCCTGGACCTGCTGCTTCGCGTCCGCCTTCGCCTGGCTCGTCTGCAACAGGTGATACGCGAACGCGTCGGCGATGGCCTGCCACGAGGCGTCGACGATGTTCTCGTCGACGCCGATGGTGGTGAAGTTGTCCGTGCCGAGCTGGCCGTCGCGGACGGTGAACTCGGCGAAGACGCGGACCTTGGCGGCCGACTCGGCGGTGGGGTTGACCACGCGCACCTTGTAGTCGCTCAGGTGCACCGTCGTCAGTTGCGGGTAGTGATGGTGCAGGCAGCGGCGCAGGGCGCCGTCCAGCGCGTTGACGGGGCCGTCACCCTCGGCCACGTGATGCTCGAGGCGCTGGTTGACCTTGAGCTTGACGGTGGCCTCGGTGCTCGGGGCCTCGCCGTCGCGCTTGAGGATCATGCAGCGGTAGTGGTCCAGCTCCCAGTAGCCGGGCCGCTGGCCGAGCACCTCGTGCACGAGCAGCTCGAAGCTGGCCTGGGCGGCTTCGAACTGGTAGCCCTCGTTCTCCAGGTCCTGGACGCGCTCGAGCACGCGGCGCTGGAGCTTGCGGTCGCCGTCGAGCTTGAACTTGTCGCGCAGCGTCGCGGCGATGTTGGAGGCGCCGGCGAGCTCGGAGACGAGGATCTGGCGCTGGTTTCCCACGGCCTCGGGCTCGACGTGCTCGTAGCTGTGGGCGACGCGCTGCACGGCGTGGACGTGCATGCCGCCCTTGTGGGCGAAGGCTGCGGGCCCGACGAACGGTTGGCCGTGGACGATGTTGAGGTTGGCCAGCTCGTAGACGTAGCGGGCGACTTCGGTCAGGCGTTTGAGCGAGCCGGGGGCCAGGCAGTCGTGGCCGAGCTTGAGCGTGAGGTTGGCGATGACGGTGGTCAGGTCGACGTTGCCGCAGCGTTCGCCGATGCCGTTGATGGTGCCCTGGACCTGGATGGCGCCGGCGTCGACGGCGGCGAGGCTGTTGGCGACGGCCAGGCCGGAGTCGTTGTGGGTGTGGATGCCCAGCTTGACGTCCTGGCCCAGGGCGTGGCGGACGGCGTTGACGGCGTCGGTGATGAACGCGGGCAGCGAGCCGCCGTTGGTGTCGCACAGGACGAGGCGGGTGGCGCCGCCGTCGAGCGCTGCCTGGAGGGTCTTGATGGCGTAGTCGGGGTTGGCGCGGTAGCCGTCGAAAAAGTGCTCGGCGTCGTAGAAGACCTCGCCCCCGCCACTGTCGCCCCCGCCGCTGTCACTCGCGCCACTGTCGCTGGCGCCGTTGGCGCCGCCGTGCTCGCGGCAGTAGCGGACGGACTCGCGGATCATGGCCAGGTTCTCGTCCTCGGTGACGCGCAGAACCTCGGCGACGTGCAGGTCCCAGGTCTTGCCGACGATGGTGATGACGGGCGCGCCGCTCTGGACGAGGGCCTGCATGCCGGGGTCCTCGGCCGGCTCGATGCCGCGTCGACGGGTCATGCCGAAGGCGCAGATGCGGGCGTGGGCGAGATTGAGCTTCTGGACCTGCTCGAAGAAGGCGACGTCCTTGGGGTTGGACAGGGGGTAGCCGCCCTCGATGAAGTCGACGCCGAGTTGGTCGAGCACGCGGGCGATCTTGAGCTTGTCCACGAGGCTCAGCGACACGCCCAGGCCCTGCGTGCCGTCGCGCAGGGTGGTGTCGTAGATCTCGATGCGCGGCTTGGCGGCGGCGTTGGCGGGGGTGGGGGTGGTCATGGTGGTGTTCCGTAACGAAAGCAACCCTGCAAGGGGCAGGGCTGATGGTCGCTCATGGCAATGGGACGATCGCCTGCCCTAGCGGTCGGGGCGGATAATGATCCGGGCGATCGCAATGATCCGGCGAGGGGGCATAGCCATTGAGTATAGCAGGTGTTGGGGGCGCGCCAAGGGGGATTCGCAATGCAGAATGCAGAATGCAGAATGCAGAATGCGGAAGGCAGAGTGCAGAATGCGGAAGGCAGAGTGCAGAATGCAGAAGGCAGAGCGGCCCTTCCGCCCGGCGCGAGGGGGGGTAGCCGGGCAACGCCTCCCGGAGACACGGCGCTCAGTCGCGGACCTCGAAGGTCAGGGGGCGCTTGGTCAGGGCGATGGGGACCAGGCCCAGGGCCCAGAGGCTGGCCAGGACGAGAAGCGGGCGGGTGGCGAGGCGGGCGTCGGCGGGCTCGTTGTGGACGCGCGGCGGGCGGAGGCGGACCTGGTCGAAGTGCTCGGCCAGGGCCCGCTGGTGGCGGTCGCGCCAGTGGGCGTCGGGGTTGTCGCCGGCGGCGTCGGGCTTGATGCTCCGCTGGCCGGCGAGCCAGTGCATGGCGTCGGCGACGGCGGCGAGCTCGGCGCGCGAGGCGTCGTCGGGGTAGAGGCCGGCCTCGGCGCGGAGCAGTTCGGGGAAGGTGTCGGCGTTGATGGGGTAGTGCGGGTGGGCCTCGGCGCCGGTGAGCTGGACGTCGGGCGGGGCGAGCGCGCGGCTGTCGAGGCGGGCGTCGAACCGGCCCCACGGCAGGCCGGTGACCTCGACGTCGAGCCAGCGGGCGTCGACGGGGGCGTCCGGGCTGTGCCAGGGCAGGCGGGTGGCGTCGCCGACGAGGTAGAGGGCGACGTGCTCATAGGCGTCGGAGCGGGGTTGCTCGGCGATGAGGACGGCCTCGGCGGCGACGCGCGACGACAGGCCGAGAAGCCCCGCGACGGCCACCAGGCCGGGCACCAGCAGGACGGCGGTGAAGACCGCGACGCTGCGGGCCAGCGGCTGCCAGGCGGTGGCGACGCGGGGCACGGCCAGGCGCCAGGCGGCGGCGATGGCCGCGAGCAGGGCGCCGGCGGCGATGAGCAGGGTGACGGCGGCGGCGGTGGCGGACATGGTGGTAGTGTAGGGCCGTGGGGGCCCTGCCCGGAGCGTGTTCAATCCACTCATGGGGGGTGCTACTGGCGGCTTGCCCGCCAGTGCCCCC
>SLDI01000356.1:0-3496 GCA_007125385.1 Phycisphaeraceae bacterium
ATGATCGACGACGCCCGACGACGCAGCAACTGACCCCCGCCCCCGCCACCACCCCCGCCACGCCACCACCATCGTGCTCACCATGCACACGCTTGCCGGGAACCCACATCATGCAAAGCACCCTGCCCCTTCTGCTCGACATCGGGATCAAGAGCCTGGTCATCCTCACGCTGGCCCTGGGCATCACCGTCGCGATGCGGCGAAGCCCGGCCGCGGCGCGGCACCTGGTCTGGAACATCGCGGTCGTCAGCGTGCTGGCGCTGCCGGCATTGACGTATCTCTTGCCGGGCCTGGCGGTGCTGCCGGCGATGGGTGTGGGTGCGACTTCGCAGACGATTGATGCGCCGAGCGCGTCGACCACGCCCGCCGCGCCGCCCTCGCCGCCGAGCCCTTCCACAACGCCTGGCGTGACTTCATCCTCCGACGGCGCTACTTCCTACAGCCCCGCAGCCGCACCGCGGGCCTCCGATGCGCCCGTGATTGCATCGGACGCATCGCCCGCGTCGGCGTCGACCTCACCGGAAGCCGCAGCCGCACCGCCGGGCGAGGCCGCTGCGTCGCTCACCGCCACCATCACCGAACGCGTGCTGCCCTGGCTGCCGTGGATCTGGCTCGGCGGCGCCGCGTTCGCCCTGGTCCCGCTGCTGCTGGGCTGGATCAGCCTCTGGCAGCTTCGCCGCATGTCCCGGCCGATCACCGACGGAAGCTGGCATCACCTGCTCGCGGAGCTCAAGCGCGAGCTCGGCCTGAAGCGCGGCGTCACGCTGCTCAAGAGTCCTTGCCGGACCGTGCCCATGACGTGGGGCCTCGTCGCCGACGTGCTGCCGGGCGTCAATGCCAATGTGCTCATCCCCGAGCAGGCCAGCGACTGGTCCGCCGACCGCCGCCGGGCCGTGCTGCTGCACGAGCTGGCTCACGTCAAGCGGCGCGACTGCCTGACGCAGACGCTGACGCAGCTCGCCTGTGCGTTGTACTGGTTCAACCCGCTGGTGTGGTTAGCGGGGCAGCGAATGCTCGTGGAGCGTGAGCGGGCGTGCGACGACATGGTGCTGCTGAGAGACACGAAGCCCAGCGATTACGCCGAGCATCTGCTGGAGATCGCCACCGGCCCCCAGGCCGGCTACTTCGCCGCCCACGCCGGCATCGCCATGGCCCGGGCCAGCAAGCTCGATGGGCGACTGGTGGCGATCCTCGATCAGCACCGCAACCGCCGGGCGATGAGCCGGGTGAGCGTGGCGCTGACGATCGCGCTGCTGGGTGCGGTGGTGGTGCCGGTGGCGATGTTGCAGGGGGAGGCTCGACCCGAAGTGGTCGCGGGCGAGGTCGCGCAAGCCGACGCCATCAAAGCGCAGCTCGATGACATCACCGTTGAACTGGTGGGTTTGGCCCCATTCGACGATCCGCAACGCCCTGTCAAGGATCTTCCCTGGTGGCGACCCGAGGGCAGCGCACTGGACGTGCCGCCTTACGATTTTGCCGCAGGGCTGGTGCTAGCGCCGGGTTCCGAAGACGTCGACCGATTTTACGTGGCTTTGCGGGTACCGGGCCATGATGTGCGTGAGTTGGGCTTCATCGCGATCACGGCCATGGGCGATACGCTGGTTCCGCGGGGCTACGCGGGACGCTTCGAACCGGAAGTCGATCGGTTGGCAAACTTGGGAGATATTCAGGCCTTTGGACTGGCCGCTCCCTCGAACACAGACGAAACCTCTTTCCGATTGGGCGTGGCGGCCGGGCCATGGCGAACAGGCGACGCGTTCGAGTTGGGCAACCGTTTCCCGGAGCCAAGAGACCTCGGCGACACCGGGGAGACGTACATCCTGTCGGCACCAAGGACGACGCCGCCCATCCGCGTTCGCGATCCAGCCCCAATCATCGACTCCTCTGACGGCACAACCTCCTTCGACATCGCCTTCACAGGACGTGGTCATCAGCTTCGTGTGGTGTGCGTCGACCGGGAGGGACAATTACACGAACCGGCCCCAGGCATCCACAGTACCTCGCTCGGACGCATCAACAACACGCGCGTTACCTTCCTTGGTTTACCTCCCGATTCCACCGACGAGGTGATCGTTCAGTTCCGCCCCTACCGCTGGGTCGAATTCCGCAACGTCTCGCTGAAAACCGGCCACGAGACGCAGGTGGAGGTGGTGCAGGATTCAGAAATTCCAGCCGGTGAGGTTGAAGCTGAAGCCGCCGCGAGATCGACCGTCTATATCTTCGGCGCGATAGAACGTCCAGGAGCCTACAGGGCGCCGGAGGGCGGGGAGTTGACGGTAAGGCAACTGGTTGCCTCAGTCGGGGCCAGGGCAGCCGACGATTCTGAACAGGTGTTTGTCGACCTGTATCGTCCTCACGACGAGGGATCGATGCAGCGTCTTGCTTATGAGGAGCTGTTCGCCGAAGACCATGATCCTGTGGTACTGATCCATGGGGACATCCTGTATGTGCACAGGCGCGGCGATGCTGAGCCGTTCCCACCTCCACAGGGGGAGTCCGACCACCCGATCTTTCGCGCGTTTGGCAATATCAGCGAAAGCACAGGCATCGACCTGGATACGGGCTGGCGCCGCGACAACATGCGCGACCTGCCTGAGCGCGTGGACGTCCTGTGGATGCGTGAACGCGGCGAGTTGGGCATGTTTGCCGGGCCCTCGGCGCGCATGATCGCTTTGCCCGAAGCCGCGAACCTTGACGAGGCGGTCGCCCAGGCAGTGAAAAGGGTTGACGAACTCGAGAACAGCCCCCTGCGGGCGGTATGGAATCGCCGCCCCGATGTCCCGGGACAGCAGCAGTTGCATGGCGAGCAGGCGCGGTTCGCCGCCGTGCGCACGAGCGAGCAGCGCGTGGCGGTGGTCGACCAGCAAAGGATTGGCGAGGGGAGGGTCTACTGGTCATTGGGGCGTATCGAGGTTGGTCCGGATGGTGCGGGCCGGTTTGTCACACCCGTGCGGGTCGGGCTCGAGCGGCACCCGGCCGAGCAGCATGCCCGTGCTGAGTGGTTTGACGCCATCGCCGCGACGTTCACGAGCATCTGGGTTGCGCTCGATCCGCTTATCGAGGCCATCGAGGCGGAGGACACCCAGGCGGCGTTGCGGTTGCTGGAGCCGATGGCCACGCAGGCCCGGCGCTTGGAAGCGCAGGTTGAGGATACGCCGTTGGCGCCGATGGCAACGGTTGGTCTGGCTCATGCCCAAGGATTGCGTGCCGCGCTGGAGCAAGGCGATCACGAGCAGGCCGGGCGGCTGGCACACATGCTGCGTGAGTTCGCCAACCGTGCGGGGCAGATGTTCGACCGGATGCGTGATGACGGTACAGAAGCCGCGGGCGCTGCCCCCTGAGTCGCTGCGCCTCAACGCCGCGGGCCAGATCCGCCTGCTGTCAAGGAACCCGAACCTTTACGAAGTTAGTGAACCCGAAGTCTTACGAGTTGGGGTTCATGAATCAGTACTCGTGTACTCCTGTGGGGCCGCGATGCCTCCGCCCCCCAGCCCTG
>SLDI01000298.1:0-3494 GCA_007125385.1 Phycisphaeraceae bacterium
ACGAGCTTGCCGCCGAGCGTGACCGGCTTGCCGTCGATGGTCAGCAGGCGCTGGCTCACTCCGGGCACTCCTCGGTCTCGACGATGGTGGACGTGTCGCTGCCTTCGATTTCCAGGACGCGCACCTTCCGCTTGGTCTGCTTGAGCTCACCGCCCTCGAAGGCCACATCGGTGACCACATCCTCCATCACCGTCTTGCCCGGCACCCACATGCCGCCCTGGAAGATGAGCACGTCACCTTCGCTGGCGCCGGCGGTGTCGACGTCGGCGATGTCGCCGAGGTTCTGCGGGATGTTGACGCTGTCGGCTTCGTCGCCGAGCGGGATCATCTCGGTGACGTGGCCATACTGATCGCGGCGGATCCGACCCGGTGTCCACGTAAGCTCGGCGCCGCCGGCGCCCTCGTCCTGGCCCGAGGCTGTGATGTGCGCGACGTCGGCGCCTTCGATCGTCCAATCGCCCGGGCCGCGGTGCTCGATCGTGGTTGTTTCGCCCGTGGTTGAGACATCGATCCAGGGATCATGGCCCACGAGGATGCCCTCGAACGTGCCATCCTCGCCGTCCTGACCATCCTGGCCGTCTTCACCTGGCGGGCCGGGCGGACCTTCGGGGCCCTGCGGACCGCTCGGTCCCTGCGGGCCTTCAGGGCCTTCGGGACCCGCAGGGCCCTCCGGACCCGGCGGACCCTCCGGGCCAGGTGGACCCTCTGGGCCGGGTGGGCCTTCGGACCCCGGTGGACCTTCCGGGCCCTGCGGACCTTCGGGACCTTCCGGGCCTTCGGGCCCCTCGGGCAGATGGATCGTCTGGTCGCAGCCAACGAGGTGACCCTTGGCGTCGAACTCGACCTTCGCCGGCTCCTCGCCCTCGGCGCCCTCGAACGTGACGGCGCACTCGGCAGAGCCGGGCTCGTTGTGCAGCAGCAGCAACTGCCGGCAACCGGTCTCCTCGTCGGTCAGGATCTCCTGATCGAGCCAGTGATCGCGGCTGCTTTCCTCTTCCTCACCATTGTCCCCACCACCGTTCCCGCCACCATTTTCACCGTTCTCCTCGTCCTCCTCCGGCTCGGAGGTGATCAGCTTGTCGCTGAGCGTGCCCGGGCACGGGTCGTCGGCATCGACGACGACCAGGCCGTCGCCGGCCATGAAGCGGAAGATCGGCTCTTCGGCCGACGGATCCCAGAACATGGCCGCGGTGACGATCGTGTCCTCGGCCAACCCGATGCGGTCGTTCCACTCCTGCGCCTCACCGAAACGCCCGCAACCCTCGGGCTGAGGCCCCTCGCCACCCTCGCCATTGTCACCGCCACTGTCACCGCATTCACCGGAGCCCTCCAGGCAGTCGATGGGCTGGCCGTCGGGCCCGACCTCCTCGATGAAGTAGGTCCCGTCGCCGACCTCCTCGACGATCTTGGCCGGGAAATACTCCAGCGCCGTGCTGATTTGCACGATCCACCATTCAGAACTGCCACCCTCAGTCCGATGCTCGCGACAGTAGACGTAACGTCCCACGTCGATCGGCCGGCTCGGCGGCCCGCCCGCCTCCCACACCGAGTAGAGCGTCTGCTCTTCCTCTTCCTCATCCTCGGCGTCGATCCAGCCGCCGGCGACGCGCTGCTGCCGGATGCCCAGGTACATCCGCATGCCCAGGTCGTCCGCGACGTAGAGCTGCCAGTTGAACGCGGTGTTCGTCTCCGGTTCGTCGCAGTGCTCGGCGCGGATCCGGATCGGGCTGTCATCGCGCGTGACCGACAGGCACACCGTGTCGCCGCCGCCGGTGCAGCCGGAGTCGTAGATGACCTGATCCGCCGCGTTGTAGACGCGCAGGTGGTCCTTGATGACGAAGTGCTGGTACGTCAGCTCCAGCGTCATCGTCGGGTTGGGCTCGCCCGTGTGCTGCTCGAGCGCGTCGAACAGCGCGGCGAGGTCGTACTCCTCCTCGTGATAAGGCCGCGGCTCGGGCTCGCCCGGCCAGACGCCGCCGCCGGAGATGTTCGTGTCGCCGATCATCAACCCGGTCTGGCTGGTGATGCGGAAGACCTCGAGCCCGGCACCACCCGTCCCCGCGCCGAGGCGCACCACCGCCCACACCGGCTCCTCGGAGCCCTCCTCCCCTACCGGCTCATGCCACAGAATCTGCCCGCCCCCGCCACCCCCGGCACCCTTGCTGACCAGGTGGTCGGCCGCGCCCGGCTCGACGTCCACCTGCTGATGCCCGGGATCCTCGATGAGCACCCACGCCGGGCAGACGCCGCTGATCGCTGCCTTGCCGATGGCGCCGGCCTTGAGCGGCTCGAGCAGGATCGCAAAGCGGCCCGTGCCGACGTGCTGCTGCTGAGGCACCACACCGCTGAACGCCACACGGTTGAGGAACTGCCGCTCGTTGGCCAGCGGGTCGATGATCGGATCGTCCAGCGCCAGCACGTCGAACCGCTCGCGAGGCTCGCCGGTGACGTTGCGGATGTCGATGATGTCCAGGTTGCGCGTCGACGGTCGGATGTCGCGGCGTCGGTCCTGGTCGCGATGGCGCTGGGCCACCGCCGCGTCGACGAACGCGTTGTATGCGCGGGCCGGGATGCGGAGCGGATGGCCACTCTGGACTTTTTTCAGTGAATCTGACATGCTGGTTCCAGGCAGGTGGCTGCGCTAACCGGAGGCTGTCGATGAAGTGGGATCTCGAGGGTGTATTCCCGCCAGCGGATCGTCGCCGCTTGTTCGAAGACGTGGCGTATGCGGTTATCGCCGCCCTGCCGGCCTTCACCATGCGAGGACTCCGCGATGTCATCCAGATCATCGAAAAACTGCCGGATGAAAGAGGCATTACCGTGCTGCTGACACCGGAGGCCATGGAACTTCGTCTGCCGGTCACCGACTGGCGCAGTCCGTACGAGCCGCTGGAAACGACTCGCCTGTGGCGACGCGTGGAGCTTCAGGCACTGACGCTTGATGACCTGCCCCACCTGTTGCAGACGGCACGCGACGCGCAGAAGGCGGCGCTTGAGCGTTGTGTGCACTGTGGCCAGCTCTTTCCGCCGGGACATGTGGAGACCATCAAAGGACGGCCCTGCTGCCATGGCTGTGCAGAGCGACACGAAGGTGTGGTGTTTTGAAGCAGGAGGCATCATGACGTCTGCTTGTTTCATGTTCCGATCCCCAGCCACGAGAAGTCCGCGTACTCGTACACCTGCTCGATGTGCACGCTCGTCGGGCGCTTGACGAGCTGCGCTGCGTCGAAATCCTCCATGTCCTCATAGCGGACCCACATGTACTCCCAGCCGAGTTTGTCGATCCCCGTGATCGGCCCGACGCTCAGGTTCGAGGCGTTGGGCGAGCCGGCGAAGCGGAAGCTGAGTTCCCAATCCTCGCCGACGCCTCGCTGGCTGCCGGATGCGCCCAGGAACAGGCATTCGCCGGCCGCCATGCCGCGGAACGCCGCGTCGTTGACCTTGCCGGTGAGCCAGAACAGGTCGGCGCGGTAGGCGGCCGTGACCATCGAGTC
>SLDI01000314.1:0-3493 GCA_007125385.1 Phycisphaeraceae bacterium
GATCGCGCGCACGGTCGAGAGCACCTCCTGGGCCGTCGCGTTCATGAGGCGGTAGAAGCGTACGGGGCTGCGGGCCTCCGTCACCGGTGCGTCCATGCTCTGCCGCAGTGACTCGACCTGCTCGTGGATCGCCGGCGTGGTCGTGACGATGAGCAGGTTGCCGGTGTCATCGATCGCCGAGCGGTAGAGGCGCGCCGCTTCCAGCGGGTCGATCAGTTCCTTGACCAGCCGGTCGATGCGCTGCGGGGCCACCGATTCGAAGCCGTAGACGCGCGTCTCCATGTCCAGCGGCACGTCCAGCGACTCCAGCAGTGTGCGGGCCTCGCCGACCCGCTGCGGCGTGCCGATGAGCACGACCTGGTTCGTGCGGGCGTCGTGCGTGATCTCGAACGCTTCCGCCCTCCGCGCCCCGGCCGCCTCGCGTACCCGGGTCTGGGCCGTGAGCAACCGCACGGCCTGCTGCGCGAGCTGCGACGCCTCGACGTGCCGGGCGGCGACGAACGCCGTCTGGACCTCGTGCGGTTCGCGATCCACCATGCGGACCAGTTCGCCGATCCGGGCCATGTTGGTCGCGAAGTCGCTCACGATCAGCAGGCGGCGGTCGGCCAGCAGTTCCAGGTTGCCGCCGGGCCGCGTCAGGAAGGGGTTCACGGCGCTCTGGACGTGACGCGGGTCGGCGTGGGCGATCTCGAACACCTCCGTCACCGCCTCGCGCGGGCGGACGGCGTCGCCCTCTTCCACGCGTCGCGCCAGCCCCACCAGCTCGCGCGACTGCACGATCCGCATCCAGCCCTCGGCCTCGTCGTCGATCAGCACGAAGCCCTTCATGTGCAGGACGCTCTCCAGCACGGACAGCAGGGAGTCGACCGGCACACGCCGCGGCGCCTTGACCGTCACACGCTGGTTCGCCACCTGCTCGTCGTAGAGGATGTTCAGCTCCAGGCGTTGGCTGACGTACTCGATGAGCACGCGCAGCTCGACGTTCGGCGGCATGTTGAGCGTCACGAGCACGGGTTCATGTTCGCCGCCACCAGGTTCCTCGGCCCTCAGGGAGCCGTGGGTAATCAGCGGCACGAACACCAAGAGCAGCGCGACGCAACACGCTCGACAAGAACCGACCCCGGAGCGCGGATTGCGCGGCGTGGTCGGCCATCCACAGATCACCGTGAAATGCCTGGTTGTCACCCTTTGTCGGTCCTGCGGAGGCCTTGTCCGGCCCCTGGAAGCGTGGGCAACGACTGCTTACCGCCACGCTCGGCTCACGCTCGCACACGGGAACATTCGCATAAGCCGGATGACAAGATAGCAACCGAAGTGCGGCAAGTCATCACAATCTGCAGAATTTCATCCGATCCGTGCGCGGCGGCGGGCGCCGACACCACCGATCGACATTGTTCGGCGCACGCCGAAGGCCTAGGACATTCCCTACTGCGATGCAACGTGATCAAGTGGACGGAGCATGGCGCAACTGCTGAATCGGTCAAGCGATAACCCTTTCCTGTCGATTGCCGGACCGCGGCCAAGGTCGGCGACCACGGCGGCACCTCAAGGAATTGTGCTTGACAAATCATCGGCCGGCAAGCGACACTTCCCGCCAGTCGGCAGCCCTTCCCACTTCGAAGGCTGCCCCGGGGCGATCCCGGTTGAACAACAGAATACCGGCCATGGGCCACCGGAGGTCATGGGATTGTAGCGCCAGGAGACACTGCTGGGCATATACCTGTGCGCGCTCCCGCTCGGACAATCCCAAACGGCTTGCGAGTGTAGTTTGATCGGTTTGGTCGGATGACACCCAGTGAAGACTGGGGACGATGTCGTTGCGCCCCTATCGCAACTGTATGACCACAAGGAGACGAATCATGAATACCGCGTTCCGATGCTCAGGCCGCGTCTTGACGGCGATGCTCGTTTTGGCCTTCGCTGCCTCCGGGCTCGCGTCTTCACTTCCTGCCAACTGGCGCGAGCTGGAGCATGACGAGTTTGTGGGCATGATCGCGGGACAGGAGCGGCAGGCCGCATTCGACACGTGGCAGTTCGATGACGCGGAACGGGCCGTCCTGGCAGAGCACATCTGGACGCAACACCTCAGCGACGAGGAGTATCTCGCGAAGCACGGATCCTTCGCCCTGATCATGCTCGCCAAGGCCGCGGCACCAATGCTCGACCAGGAGCAGCGGGCGGCGGTCGAGGAACAACTTCGCAAAATCGCGGACAACCCCGAATTCATGAACACGCTTGATACGCGCAGGCAGTGGCGGTTGTGGGCCGTCATGCGCGAACTCGGGGAGTCGGACGAGGCCACGGCGCGGCAGGCCGTGAACTGGGTGGTTGAGAGCGACGCGTGGCACGAAGACAGCGCCCCCCGCTTCAACGACAACCTGAACATGCTGCACACGATCCGGCAGCACGCCGATGTCCGCGAGGCACGGGACAAGATCATCGAGCGTGCCCGGCAGCACATGCGCGACGATCCGGCGTGGCTGGAGCCGGCCAGCCCGCCGGTCACGGGGCGGATGCTGACGCTGCTTGTGGGACAGGAGTTGACACCCGAGCAGCAGGAGTCGCTGCGGCCTTACCTCGTTCAGCGGCTGGTCGAGGATCGGGAGGTGTTCCTCAACCTGACCGTGGTGCGGGCGTGGGACCTCTGGCAGACGGCTGCGGTACTCGGCGTCGACGATGAGACGCGCGTGGCCTGGGTCAACGACTGGGTCGCCAGCAGCGACCGCTGGCAGACGGACAACGCCCGCGACCGGAACACGCTGGCGACGCTGCTGCGTGTAGCTGGCCGGGTTGGCGAGGTCAGCCAGGCCCGCACGCATGTGATCAACTACCTGGCCCAGCGGCCGGAACATGACGACGAGTGGTTGGCCGGCCTCACCGCGGAGGACCTGCGCGTGATCGCGGTCAACTACCGCCACCACCTGAGTGTGGATCAGCGCGAACGGCTCGCCAAGGCGGTCGCCCGGAGGGTCAACATGGGCCCCGAGTTGCAGGGCAGCTACTGGGACTTCTTCCGCATCGGCGAGCTGTTCACGACGGCCGAGCTGCGCCGCCTGGTCGAGGACGAGATCGAGGCACCTGACGGGTCGGCCCGGCTCGACGCCGGCAGGATCGCCGCGATGAGCCATCGGCGATCCGACTCCATCCACGCGTGGCGTGATGCTCTGGCCGAGCGGTTGCAGCAGCCCGGGCTGACCCCGGACCAGCGGGCGACCTGGCTGCTCGTGCGCTCCTACGCCGGCTATGAGTTCCCCACCGACCGGAGCGGGCTGAACTGGCTCGACTTGGCGCAGGAGGCCCTGGCGAGTGCCGAGGACAAGATGATCCGCTTCGCCGCGGTGGAGTGGCTGGTCCGGCAGGGCGAGGCCGCACGGGAGCCCGAGCAGGCCCTGTCCGTCCTGGCGAGTCTCAAGGGACAGTTCGAATCGCCGGCGGTGATCGAGCGGCTCGAAGCGCTCGAGGGGCACATGCTCATGGTTCGTGAGCACACGGA
>SLDI01000749.1:0-3491 GCA_007125385.1 Phycisphaeraceae bacterium
CGGGGCCGCGGCAGGCGAGGGATGACCACCATGCACATCGTGATGTTCTATCACTCGCTGGTCTCGGACTGGAACCACGGCAACGCCCACTTTCTGCGCGGCGTCGCCAGCGAGCTTCTCGCCCGCGGCCACGACGTGCGCGTCTACGAGCCGGCCGGCGGCTGGAGCTACACCAACCTGCTGGTCGACCACGGCCCTGAGGCGCTGGTCGCGTTTCACCAGACCTACCGCCGGCTGGTAAGCGTGCGCTACGAGCCCGACGCGCTGGACCTGGACGAGGCCCTGGCGGCGGCCGAGCTGGTCATCGTCCACGAGTGGAACGACCCGGCGCTGGTGGGACGCATCGGCGAGCATCGCCGGCGGCGCGGGCATTACCGCCTGCTGTTTCACGACACGCACCACCGGATGGTCAGCGCCCCGCACGAGATGGCGGACTACGACCTGTCGGGCTACGACGGGGTGCTGGCCTTTGGCGAGGTGATCCGCGCCGCGTACGCGCAGCGGGGCATGGCGCCGGCGGCGTGGACGTGGCACGAGGCGGCCGACACGCGCGTGTTCTGCCCGCAGCGTCGGCCGCGCGCGGCGCGGCGCGACGGCGAACTGGTGTGGGTGGGCAACTACGGCGACGGCGAGCGCGCCGACGAGATCAACGAGCTGCTCATCGAGCCGGTGCGCCGGCTGGGCCTGCGGGCGACGGTCTATGGCGTGCGCTGGCCGGCCGAGGCACGGGCGGCGCTGCGGCGGGCGGGCATCGCCTACGGCGGGTACCTGCCCAACCCGGCCGTGCCGCGGGCCTTGGCGCGCCACGACGTGACGGTGCACATCCCCCGGCGGTACTACGCCAGGCAACTGCCGGGCATCCCGACGATTCGCCCGTTCGAGGCGATGGCGTGCGGCATCCCGCTGGTGTGTGCGCCGTGGGACGACGTGGAGGGGCTGTTTCGCGTCGGCCGCGACTACCTGCTCGCCGGCGACGCCGGCGAGATGACGCGATGTCTGCGCCGGCTGCTCGATGACCGCGCCGCGGCGCGGTCGATGGCCAGGCAGGCGCTGCACACCATCCGCCAACGGCACACCTGTGCCCACCGCGTCAACGAGCTGATGGCGATCTGCCGGCGGATGGGCATGGACGTGCCGGCCTGGGATTGCGTGCGACGCCGGCCGCTGGTGAGCGCCCGCGGGGACGAGTTGTAGATCAAGCGTTCGCCACGAAGACGCGAAGGAGGCACGAGGGCAGATAAGGAAGCCAGGAAGTGAGGAAGGCAGGAGGGAGAGAGTTGATTGGTGTGCGGCGGGGGCATTCAACTCCGTTCCCTCCTTCCTGCATTTCAATCTTGCCTTTCTTCTTGCCCCCTTTGTGCACTTCGCGGCTTCGTGGCCAGACCCGAAAGGTCGACACCGTGCAGCGCCCGCAGACGCACACCACCGCCGCGACCCCCGCCACCCCCGCCCGCACGGGCATGCACATCGCCTTCTTCGGGTCGAGCCTGCTCTCGGCCTACTGGAACGGGGCGGCGACGTACTACCGCGGCATCATCCGCGCTATGCACGAGCGCGGGCACCGCGTCACGTTCTACGAGCCCGACGCGCTCGGCCGACAGGCGCATCGCGACATGGACCCGCCGCCTTGGGCCGAGGTGGTCGTCTACGGCGACGACGTGGCCGAGGTGCATCGCTGCCTGGAGCGAGCCGGGCGGGCGGACGTGATCGTCAAAGCCAGCGGCGTGGGGGTGTTCGACGAGCTGCTCGAGGCGGCGGTGCCGACACTGCGCCGCGACGGGACGCGCGTCGTCTACTGGGACGTCGACGCCCCGGCCACGCTGACGCGCATGGACGCGGACCCGGCCGACGCGCTGATCGCGCAGGTGGCGCGCTACGACATGGTGCTGACCTACGGCGGGGGCCCGGGCGTGATCGAGGCGTACCGGCGGCGCGGGGCGCGCTGCTGCGCGGCAGTCCACAACGGCGTCGATCCGCGGACGCACCATCGCGTGCCGCCCGACGCCCGCTTCGCCGGCGACCTGGCGCTGATGGCCAACCGCCTGCCGGACCGCGAGGCGCGCATCGAGCGATTCTTTTTTGAGCCGGCGGCGCGGCTGGGCGATCGACGGTTCGTGCTCGGCGGCAGCGGGTGGGCGGACAAGGCGCTGCCGGGCAACGTGGATTACCTCGGCCACGTCTACACGCGCGACCACAACGCGTTCAACGTCTCGCCGCTGGCGGTGCTCAACGTCAACCGTCAGAGCATGGCCGAGGCGGGGTATTCGCCGGCGACGCGACTGTTCGAGGCCGCGGGCGTTGCCGCGTGCGTGATCAGCGACGCCTGGCCGGGGGTGGAGGCGTTCTTCGAGCCCGGGCGCGAGGTGCTGGTGGCAGACGACGGCCAGGCCGTGGCCGAGCACGTGCGGCGCCTGACGCCGGCGACGGCGCGGCAGATCGGCGAGGCGGCGCTGGCCCGCGTGCTCGCCGAGCATACGTATGCGCATCGGGCGGCGCAGTTGGAGCGCCTGCTGGAGACGGGGGCGTGATGTCAAGCTCGGGCGGCTTCGCGAGGCCGCGAGCGGCGAAGGGAGTGCAGATGATCAAGCGTGCCGGTGGATTGAAGCTGGTTTTTCTGGGACTGTCGATCACCTCGTCGTGGGGCAACGGGCATGCGACGATCTACCGCGGCCTGGTGCGGGCGCTGGTCGAGCGTGGGCACGACGTGCTGTTTCTGGAGCGCGACATGCCCTGGTACGCCGACCACCGCGACCTGCCCCGGCCGCGGCACGGGCGCACGGAGCTCTACGCCAGCGTTCGGGATCTCAAGCGGGGCTTCGAGCGCCAGGTGCGCGACGCCGACGCGGTGATCGTCGGCTCGTACGTGCCCGAGGGCGTGGAGGTGGGCCGGTGGGTCACCTCCACGGCGCGGGGGGTGACGGCCTTCTACGACATCGACACGCCGGTGACGCTGGCGCGCCTCGCCGCGGGCGACTGCCCCTACCTGTCGCGCGAGCTGGTCCCGGCCTATCGCGTGTACCTGTCCTTCACCGGCGGGCCGACGCTCACGCGACTGGAGCGCGAGTTCGCCAGCCCGATGGCCCGGCCGTTCTACTGCTGCGTCGACCCCGAGGCCTACCCGCCGCTGCCGGGCGAGCCGATCCAGTGGGATCTGGGCTACATGGGCACGTGCAGCGTGGATCGCCTGGCCAGGCTGGAGACGCTGCTGCTGGGCGCCGCGCAGCGCTGGCCGCAGGGCCGCTTCGTCGTCGCCGGGCCGCAGTACCCGACGGATTACGACTGGCCGGTGAACGTGGAGCGCATCGACCACCTGCCGCCGCCGGCGCATCCGCGTTTCTATGCGGGGCAGCGCTTCACGCTGAACCTGACGCGGGCGGACATGGTCGAGGCCGGCCACTCGCCGAGTGTGCGGCTGTTCGAGGCGGCGGCCTGCGCGGTGCCGGTGATCAGCGACGCCTGGCCGGGACTGGAGACGTTCTTCGAGCCCGGGC
>SLDI01000696.1:0-3483 GCA_007125385.1 Phycisphaeraceae bacterium
TCCGCCCCCGCCACCCTCGCCACTTCCGCCCCCGCCACTCCGACCGCCGCGGCCGCCGGCCCTGGGCTCGCAGAAGACCGTGATCGCCAGGCGCAGCAGTTCGTCGCCGCCGTTGGTCGCGATGACCTGCGCGGGCGTGACCGCGTGCACCTCGGCGGCGAGCTGGCGGAAGGGCGCGGCCGTGGGGCTCGGATAGCGGCGCAGGGCCTCGGCGTCGATGCCGCGCACGGCCTCGAGCACGGGTTCGGGTGGAGGATACGGGTTCTCGTTGGTGTTGAGCTTGACGAGGTCGGTCGCGGCCGGCTGCTCGCCCGGGACGTAGGCGGCCAGCGCGGTGATGTTGGGGCGTTCGTAGGCCATGGCGAGCCGGGCATCATCGCATGGCCAGGCGGCGACGGCAAGCGTCAGCGCGTCGGCGCGGGGGCGATTCGCCTCGCGCCGAGGCACCATCTATACTGGTCGATTCTCCCTGCTTCGAGGTCTGGCGCATGCGGCTGGCGATAACGCTGTTGGCGATCATTCTGGGGCTGTTGGTCGCGGTGGCGATGTTCCAGGTCGCCAGGCCGCCGGAGCAGCCGCCGGCGCCCGAGCCGACCGCGCCGGCGGTGGACGAGCCGGACGAGACGGCGCCGCCTCCCGTCATGGAGCCGGAGCTGGGCCCGGACCCGGAGGAGCTGGAGGTCCAGCCGATCCCGGGCCTGCGCCTCGACCCGCCCGAGGCCCCGAGCCCCGCGTCGCTGGGCGAGGCCGACCCCGACGGCCCGTACCGCATGCGGGTGGACCTGACCGGCTGGGGCGCGGCCGTGCGCCGCGTCGAGCTGGCGGGCTACCGCGGGCGCGTCGACGAGCCGGACCGCTACGTCGTCCTGGAGACCTACACCCCGCCCATCCCCGGCGGCGGGCCCGACGACACCTACACCATTCATCCCTACACCGCCCGGCGGATCACCGTCAACGACCAGACGTTCGACCTGGCCACCGCCGCCTGGCACCTCGCCCACACCGAGCAGGCCGGCACCCACGACACCGCCACGTACACGCTGCGCCTGGTCGACGGCGAGGGCGAGCCGGTGCTGGAGCTGCGCCGGCGCTACGTGCTCTACCACGAGCGCTACGGGTTCGACATCGAGCAGTCGGCGATCAACCTCTCCGACCAGCCGCTGGTCATCCGCTGGGAGCAGCTCGCCCAGGGGGATCTGCCGCTGGACCCGGCGGCCTACCTGGGCGACCGGCGGATGTACCTCACGGGCTACTTCCACCCGCGCTACGACCCGCAGCGTTTGCGCATCCGCCTCGACGACGGCATCCGCAGACGGGACCACCTGGTCCGCGGCGATGGGATCTGGCCACACCCCTCGCCGCCGGCCGACGCCGAGCTGGCGTGGCTGGCGTCGGAGAACCGCTACTTCCTGATCGCCACGCACCCGCGCGTCACGCCCGAGATGCAGGCCACGCCCCAGGTGCCCGCCCTCGAGGCCAGCTTCCCCGACGTCGGCACCTGGATCCTGCCCGACCCGGTGCAGTTTCCCAACGACGACGCGCGGCGGGCGCTGATCTTCACCCTGGGCACCGACGAGCTGGCGCTGCCCCCGGGCCAGGCCGTGGACCTGGACATGGGCGTCTACGCCGGGCCGCGGCAGCGCGAGCAGTTCCGCGATCACCCCTACAACGTGCTGCACCTTGACCAGACGGTGCGCTACGAGCTCGGCTGCGCCATGTGCACGTTCCAGTGGCTGGCGCGGCTGCTGCTGGCGTTTCTCAAGCTCATCCACGCCGTGCTCATGGACTGGGGCATGGCCATCATCGTGCTCGTCGTGTTCGTCCGCCTGCTGCTGCACCCGATCACCAAGCGCGCCCAGACGAACATGATGAAGATGGGCAAGCAGATGCAGGCCATCCAGCCCGAGATGGAGAAGCTGCGCAAGAAGTACAAGGACGACCCGCAGCAGCTCAACAAGGAGATGATGAGCCTGTACCGGGAGAAGGGCATCAACCCGGCGAACATGCTCGGCTGCCTGCCGCTGCTGCTCCAGGCGCCGATCTGGATCGCCCTGTACGCCATGCTCTACTTCGCCGTCGAGCTGCGCCACCAGGAGGCGTTCTACGGGATTTTCCAGGGCATCGGCAACCTCTTCGGCTTTCACTGGCGCTTCCTGGCGGACCTCTCCTCGCCGGACCACTTCATCTACTTCGGCGAGACGGGCGTGGCGATCCCGCTGCCGTTCATCCAGTGGTCGCTGACGGGCCTGAACGTTCTGCCGATCCTGATGGGGGTGGTGTTCTACTTCAACATGAAGCTCACCGCCCCGCCGGCGCCGCAGGGCCCGCTCAGCGATCAGCAGGAGATGATGCAGAAGCAGCAGAAGATGATGCGCACCATCTTCCCGTTCCTGTTCCCGGTTCTGTTGTACCCGGCGCCGGCGGGGCTGACGCTGTACATCTGCGCCTCGACGTTCGCGGGGATCGTGGACTCGTGGATCGTCCGCCGGCACGTGGCGCAGATGGAGGAGGAAGGCCGGCTGTTCGAGAAGAAGCCGCGCAAGCCCGGCGGCTTCATGGACCGCATGGCCAAGGCCATCGAGGCCAAGCAGAAGCAGGTCGAGGCGATGCAGCAGCAGGCCCCGAAGCAAAAGGGTGGGGGCAAGGGCAAGCCCAAGGGCAAGGGCAAAGGCAAAGGCCGCTGATACAAAGCCGGGACCGGTGGTCCCGGGGCAGCGGCGGACGGCGGCCGACCCACAAAACGTCACCTCGGCGCCCCGACGTCCGGCGACGGCAACGTGCCGAGCACAAGCCCGCGAACTCGTGCGCCGCACGCCGATGCCCCGGCACCACCGGTGCCGGCTCTTCGATCGTGCCGGATGCCGTGGGCCTGGTCATGCGTTGCCTTGGCTGCGTGAAATGTTGAAGAAATGGGTCTGTTTGGAGTGGACCACACCCTTGAGGGGTCGCCATGAATTTACAGACGATTGCGGGGCCTCGCTGCCCGAACTGCAAGGGCGACGTCATTTACCGCGACAGCGCCAGCCCGTGGATTTTTGTCCTCGCCGCGCTGCTATTCCCGGTGGGTCTTATCTTCTTCCTCTTTAACCGCAACGTGGTCTGCGCCCGGTGCGGGACGCGGTTTCGCAAGCCGTAGCGCGTGACCATGCTTCTCACCGTCGCCAGCGTGGACGACACCATCGCGGCCGTGAGCAGCCCGCCCGGCCGCTCACCCCGCGCCCTGCTGCGCCTGGCCGGGCCCGAGGTCCGGCGCATCCTCGCAAGGCTTCTCGAACCGCCGCCCGACACTGACAAGGCTGAGGACAGCCTTGTCAGTGGCACCCACGCCCGTCATGCCCAGGCCCCTCCGCCGGGTGCCACTGACAAGCGGAGTCCGCGGAGCTTGTCAGTGGAGCCGCGCACGCTCACGCCGGTGCGCCTCCGCACCCCGCCGGTGCCCGTCCTCGCCGCCTTCATGCCCGGCCCGGGTACGTACACCGGCCA
>SLDI01000436.1:0-12715 GCA_007125385.1 Phycisphaeraceae bacterium
CAGGCCGCGGGCCGCCTCGGCCAGGCACGAGAGCAGCGACGCCAGGGCCTCACGATCCACCGCGCTCAGCCGCACCGCCGTGCCCGGGGCCCGGCTGGATCCAAGCATGGGCGCATCCAGTGCGGCCCCGAGAAGCAGGACCGCTGACAGGGCCGTCAGCGCGGCATAAGAAGGATGCGGGCGAGGCGTGCGAGCCATGATTACCCCTGATTATCGACGCGACGGGCCCGACAGGCAAGCGCCGCAGGTCCGACGCGGGGGCCACCTGGCGGCCGGGGCGCCGAATTAAGTTGTAAATAACAGTGAAAACTAGGCTTGTGACGGGTGGCTCCGCCTCTGGCCCCGCCTTGTTGCTCGATGAGGCCCTGTGGCCTACACTACCCGAACAGCGATTCATCCGTTCACCCGGATCAAAGGCTGAAAGGCCCGCCATGACCCCCCCCGCCACCGGCCCCGCCCCCGCCACCGGCCCTGCCACCTCGCCTGCCCCCGCGTCCGCCAGGTCGGGGGCGGATCAGACGGAATCGGCCATGCACGATGCCTCCAGCTTCGCCCCGCGCCACCTCGGGCCCCGCGACGAGGACCTGGCCGACATGCTTCGCAGCCTCGGCCTGTCCAGCCTCGAGGAGCTCGCCGACGCCGTCGTGCCCGACGACATTCGCCTCGCGGGCCGGCTCAGCCTCGATCCGCCGCGGTCCGAGGCCCAGGCCCTGGCTCGGATCCGGGAGCTCGCCGCGGGCAACCAGATCTATCGCAGCCTCATCGGCATGGGCTACCACGGCACCGACACGCCGCCGGTGATCCAGCGCAACATCCTGGAGAACCCGCTGTGGTACACGCCCTACACGCCCTACCAGCCCGAGATCAGCCAGGGTCGACTCGAGGCGCTGCTGAACTTTCAGACCGCGGTGGCGGACCTGACGGCCATGGATGTCGCCAACGCCTCGCTGCTGGATGAAGCCACCGCGGCCGCGGAGGCGATGAGCATGTGCCACGGCATCGCGCGTGGGAAGAAGCCCGCGTTCTTCGCGGCCGACGACTGCCACCCGCAGACGCTCAACGTGCTGCGCACCCGCGCCGGGTCGGTGGGCATCGAGCTGCGCGTGGGGCCCGTCGACGAGCTGGATCTCTCGGCCGGCGACGTGACGGGCGTGCTGGTGCAGTACCCGAGCACGTACGGGCAGGTGCGCGACCACGATGAGCTGGTCAGGCAGGTGCATACCGCGGGCGGGCTTGTTGTCGTCGCGGCCGATCTGCTGGCGCTGACGCTGCTGCGCCCGCCGGGCGAGTGGGCCGATGGCGGTGCGGACATTGTCGTTGGCACCAGCCAGCGCTTCGGCGTGCCGATGGGCTATGGCGGGCCGCACGCAGCGTACATCGCCACGCGGGACAAGCACGTGCGCAAGCTGCCCGGGCGCATCGTGGGCGTGTCGAAGGACAGCCACGAGCACACGGCCTTTCGCCTGGCGATCCAGACGCGCGAGCAGCACATCAAGCGCGACAAGGCCACGAGCAACATCTGCACGGCGCAGGTGCTGCTGGCGGTGATGGCGGGCATGTACGCGGTCTGGCACGGGCCCGAGGGGCTCAGGCGCATCGCTGAGCGCGTGCAGGGGCTGACGGCCGCGCTGGCCGCGGGCCTGCGCCAGCAGGGCCACGATGTGCCCGAGGGCGATCACTTCGACACGCTCGCGATCAAGCCCGTCGGCGCCGATGCGAACGCGGTCATCGAGCAGGCGGAGCAGCACCGCATCAACCTGCGCCCAATCGACGAGCACACCGTGGGCGTGAGCCTCGACGAGCAGTCCACGGCCGAGGAGGTGCGCACGCTGCTGCAAGTCTTCGCCACCGCCACCGGCCAGAGCCACGACGACAACGCTCCAACAAATCCGAAATCCGACATCCGAAATCCGAAATCGCGCCGCACCACCACCTACCTGGCGCATCCCGTCTTCCACCGCTATCGCAGTGAGACGGAGATGATGCGCTACATCACGCGCTTGCAGAACCGCGACATCTCGCTGGCGCACTCGATGATCCCGCTGGGCTCGTGCACGATGAAGCTCAACGCCGCGGCCGAGATGATGCCGATCACCTGGCCCGAGTTCGCCCACCTGCATCCCTACGCCCCGGCGGAGCAGACGCGCGGCTATCAGCAGCTCTTTGACGACCTGACGCGCTGGCTGGCCGAGATCACCGGGCTCCCGGCGGTCTCGCTCCAGCCCAACGCCGGCTCGCAGGGCGAGTACGCCGGGCTGCTGGCGATCCGCGCCTATCACGAATCGCGCGGCGACACGCAGCGCGACGTCTGCCTCATCCCCACGAGCGCCCACGGGACGAACCCCGCCTCGGCGGTGATCGCGGGCATGCGCGTCGCGGCCGTGCAGTGCGACGCCAGGGGCAACGTCGACATCGATGATCTTCAGCGGCGCATCGACGAGCACGGCGAGGCCGTGGCGGCGCTGATGCTGACGTACCCCTCGACGCACGGCGTGTTCGAGGCTCACGTGCGCGACATCTGCCAGCGGGTGCACGACGCCGGCGGGCAGGTCTACCTGGATGGGGCGAACCTCAACGCCCAGCTCGGGCTGACGCGGCCGGACCGCGTCGGCGCGGACGTGGTGCATTTGAATCTGCACAAGACGTTCTGCATTCCGCACGGCGGTGGGGGCCCGGGCATGGGCCCGATCGCGGTGGCGGAGCATCTGGCGCCGTTTCTGCCGGGCGACCCGCTCGATCGGCCTGAGGCTCTTGATGATCGCTACAGCTCCGTGGGCCCCATCGCGGCGGCGGGGTGTGGGAGTCCGGCGATCTTGCCCATCTCCTGGATGTACATCGCCATGATGGGCGAGCCCGGCCTGCGCAAGGCGACGCAGGTCGCCATCCTCAACGCCAACTACATGGCCAAGCGCCTCGAAGGCCACTACGACGTGCTGTACACCGGCCACGGCGGGTGGGTGGCGCACGAGTTCATCATCGACTGCCGGCCGTTCCAGAAGACGGCGGGCGTGACGGTGGACGACATCGCCAAGCGGCTGATCGACTTCGGCTTCCACAGCCCGACGATGAGCTTCCCGGTGCCGGGGACGCTGATGATCGAGCCGACCGAGAGCGAGTCGAAGCAGGAGCTGGACCGCTTCTGCGAGGCGCTGATCGCGATCCGGGAGGAGATCCGGGCCATCGAGCGGGGCGAGCTCGCCGCCGAGGCCAGCGCGTTGCGGCATGCCCCGCACACGGCCGAGGCGGTGACGGCCGACGACTGGCCGCACGCCTACAGCCGGCAGGCGGCGGCGTTTCCGCTGGCCTGGGTGCGGCAGGGCAAGTACTGGCCGCCGGTCGGCCGCATCGACCAGGCCTGGGGCGACCGCAACCTCGCCTGCGCCTGCCCGCCGATGGAGGCGTACTGCGAGCTGTGACGGCCGGTGTGGGTAACCACGGACAGGCGAAGTCCGGCGAGCTCGTCAAGGCCAACCGGCGCAATTGCCGGTTCCGCCGGGCGTAACGGCGGGGCTGGGCGCGGCCGGCGGGCTGGTTCGCGAAACGGGCTCGCATTCCGCGGCGATTTTGCGACAATGGGCGCTGTTGCCTCGATGGAGTCTGCGCCATGAGGATCGGCCCCCGTCTCGCCATCATGCTCGCCGTTGCGTTGGCCCCTGGTGTCGTCCTGGCCGAGATGGAGCCCGAGGCCCCCGCCGACGTTGACGACCGCGCCGACAGGCTGGTGGCCCGCGTGCCTGCGGGCGAGTCGGACGAGGCCGTCGACGTCAGCGACGAGCGCTGGCAACGGGTGATGGACAACCTGGCCGACGAGCGGTACGAGGTTCGTCAGCGTCAGACGCGGCAGTTGCTGCGTGAGGCGGAGCTGGACCTGCGTGCCATCGTGCAGCTTTACCTCCAGGCCGAGCTGGCCGAGCAGCGTCACCGCCTGCGAGCGGTGCTGCGTCACCACGTCCTGCGTCGCCATCGCGAGCGGAACGAGCCCGGCGGCGACGGGGCGCTGGGGATCTCGCACCGGGGCCTGACGGCCGAGCAGGCGGGGCGGATCGGCCGGCCGGTCGTCGAGGTGCTGGCGACGATGGCCGGCATGCCCGCGTACGTCGAGCTCGAGCCGGGGGACATGATCATCGGCTTCGACGGCCAGAGCCTCGAGCCCGATACCGACGGCGATTCGACCATCCGCCAGCCTCAGGCCGGGCGGCCGGCGGTGCACATTGCGGGCCAGCCGGTCGCACAGAACGTCGCCCACCGCCTCAGCCAGCTCATCCAGCGCCGCAGTCCGGGCAGCGAGATCGAGCTGACCATCATCCGCGACGGCCGCGAGCAGCGCCTCCGCGTCACGCTCACCGGCAACGACGCGCTGCGCACGATGTACGACAGCCAGGTCCACCGGCTCCAGGGCGAGTACGCCACCGCCTGGACACGGTTCCGGGACGGCCTCGAGTCGCTGACCGAGCCCATCCGGCACATCGACCTCGACGTCGAGCCGGGGCAGTAGGCGGCCGGCCAAGGGTTCTCGCCAGGGCCAGGCCGTGCATTACGCGCGCGCCGCGGCGCCCGCTCGTCGCTCGTGCGTCCCCCCAGCGGCACCTCCCGGCGCGCCCCCAGGCGGTTGCGGCCGCGGTCTGACCTATGATTCAGCGCCCCGGGGGGTGAAGCGCCGCGGCCGCTGACTGACGGGAGTTGCGTGATGAGTGCCGATTCGACCACGCGTGGCCGGGCCTGGCCGCGCTGGACGCTGATGATCCTCGCGGCGCTGGTGGTGCTGCTGCTGGTGGCGGTGGCGCTGCTGCCGACGCTGCTGAGCACGCAGGCGGGCAAGCGCGCGATCCTGGCGAACCTCAACGGCCGGATCGCCGGCAGCGTCGACGCCGAGGCGATGCGCCTGACGTGGTTTCGCGGCCAGTCGGTCACGGAGCTGCGCCTGTTCGACCCGGCGGGGCAACAGGTGCTGCACGCGCCGCGCGTCGAGGCCCCGGACCTGCGCCTGCTGGGCGTGGCGATGGGCTCGCAGCGCATCGGGCGGGTGCATGTTGACGTGGCCGAGGCACGCTTGACGCAGCAGCGCGATGAGCCGACCAATCTCCAGCGTGCCCTGGAGCCGGTCGAGCCGCCCGAGCCCGACGTCGAGCCCGAGCCGATGCGGCTGGACGCCGACGCCAACGTGCAGTTGCGCGTCCGCGCCGAGCGTGTCAGCTACGAGGCGCCGGACGTCGAGCCGATCGAACTGACGGACCTGCATGTCAACCTCGACGTGCTCCGCCTCGACGACATTGCCCTGCGCGTCGAGGGCGAGCTGACCCACGGCCAGCGCACCGGCGGCATCGACATCGACCTGCGCCTGACGGACGCCTTCACGGAGGTGGGCGAGCTCCAGCTCGAGGCCGCGCAGCTCGCGGGCCATGCGCGCCTCGACGCTTTCCCGCTGGCGCTGGCCGACGGGCTGATGCGGATGGACAACCGCCTGGTGGCGCTGCTGGGCGAGACGCTGGATGCCGACTTCACCGCCGACGGCCGGGTCGATGACCTGACGGCGTCGCTGACGGCCAGGAGCGAGCGCTTCAGCGCCGAGATGGGCATCGCCAGCGAGCCGGAGGGCCTGCGCGCCCGGCCGGACTCGCGCATGACGCTGGAGCTGACGCCGGCAGCGTTCGCGGCGCTGGCGGGCGAGGGGCAGGCGCCGGCAGCGCTGCGGCAGGCGGTGACGATCAACGCCGAGCTGCGCGAGCTGTTCATCCCGCGCGTCGGTGTGGAGCTGGACCTGGCGCGCGCAACGCTGGACGCGGCCGTGACCGTCGACGACGTCGAGCTGGACGTGCCCGAGCACGAGCTGCTGGCGCTGCGCAATGCGCGGCTGTCGCTGACGAGCCAGGCGCTGGGGTTGCGCATCGAGGGCGAGCTGGTGGGCGATGCCCAGGTCGACGACGTGACCGAGCCGGTGCGGGGGTCGCTGGCCATCACCAACGCGATGCTCGAGGCCGAGCCCATGCACGTCGCCGCCGAGCTGACGGACCTTCCGATCGTGCTCGTCGACGCCGTGGCCCAGCAGCAGGGGCGGCTGGTCGCGCTCGTGGGGGAGACGCTTACGGGGCGCGTCTCGGCGACGCATGAGCATGCCGAGCATCGCATGAGCTTCAACGCCGACGTCGACGCCCCGCACCTGACCGGGCCGCTGGTGGGCAGCCTCCAGATGCAGCCTCGCCGGCTGACGGCGCGGACGCCCTCGCCCATGACGCTGACGCTGACGCCCCAGGGCTACCGCGCCCTGGTCGGCGACGAGGCCCTGCCGCGCCTGAGCCTGGCCGAGCCGACGCGCGTGGAGCTGAGCCTGCACCAACTGGCGGTGGCGCTGCGCGACGAGCCGCTCGAGGACGACGAAGCCCCGGCGATGTTCGCCATGATCGACCCGGGCAGCTTCGAGCTCCGCGCCACGGGCGTCGTCGACGAGCTGCGCGTCGATGATGCGCTGACCCGCGGGCGCTATGAGCTGGACCGCTTCAGCATCGACATCCTGGCCGGCGACCTGCGCGAGCTGCTGCGCATCGACGTCGAGGCGATCATCAACGAGCTGCTCGAGCCGGTGCGCGGCCAGGCGGGGGCCGACGCCGGCACGCTGCACGCCAGCGCGACGATCGGCGAGCTGTTCAGCGATGCGGGGCGCTACCAGGGCGACCGCGCCGCCATCGAGGCGGACGCGACGTTGGAGAGCGTGCCGTCATCGCTGCTCGATGCGGTGATGGACCTCGATGGGACGTTGCGTGCGGCGCTGGGCCCGCGCACGAGTGCGGCGGGGCGGCTGGATCATCGCGGCGGCGTCGGCGGCTCGGCGGAGCTCAGCCTGCGCGCCGACCACGCCACGGCCGAGCTGCTGGCCCGGATCGACGAGGCCAACACGCTGCGCCTGCGCGAGGACGCGGTGGCGCGTCTTTTGGTCACGCCCGAGCTCAGCGAGGCGTTGCTGACGCGGCTGAACCCGTTCATCAACGCCGAGGCCGGCGAGGAGCCGGTGACCTTGACGCTCGCCGCCGACGCGTTTGCCGCGCCGCTGGACGATTTCGCCTTCGCGAACGTGCAGGCGGCGGGCTGGCTCGACCCCGGCACGCTGCGCCTGGCGCAGACGGACCTGACGCGGCGCATGTTCAACGCCCTGGGCGCGATCGGCTTCTCCATCGGCGATCGCTACGACGCGACGTTCTCGCCCATGAGCTTCAGCCTCGCCGGGGGGCAGCTCGCCTATCGCGATTTCAACATGGCCGTCGACCGCCTGACGCTGCGCTTCCAGGGCGACGTGAACCTGCTCGAGGAGCGCTACAACCTGCGCATGGGCATCCCGGGCAGCGCGCTGGCGCGGATCTATCGGCCACTGGGCGACGTCATCGCCGCCGACGAGCAGATCGAGCTGCCGATCACCGGCACGTACGACGCCCCGGAGCTGAACACGGGGGCCCTGGCGGGGCAGATCGCGGACCTCGCCACCCGCGCCGCGGCCCGCGGCGTGCTGGAGCGCGTGCTGCCCGGCCGACGCGACCGCGAGGAACCGGACGACGACGAGCCGGAGGAGCGCCCGCGCGAGCGCCGCGACCCGCTGCGCGACATCCTGGATCGGTTCTGAGGATGGAACCACCGATGCACACGGATGCGGATGAATGTGAAACCGGGTGCCACGGCTTGACCCGAAGGGCAAGCCGTGCGCCCGCCGCTTGCGGCTTCGCGAGGTCGACCGAACCGACATGCCACACCGCCGTGGCAGTGGCGGACAAGCCGCCGGTGGCACCGGTGCGCCGTCGATACTGACCATCGGTCGGTTGCGCGAAGCCGCAAGCGGCTTGTTTCGGTGACCGCCGCCCACCTCCCATCACCCTGCATCACCATGCATCGGTGGTTCCACTGGCCGCTCACACATGCATCCGCCGCGTATACACCAGCCACTCGAGCATCAGCACCGCCAGCGCCGCGGCGGCGAACCAGGGCCAGACCTCGCGGCGCACCGGTGAGTCGTCCCGCGCGGCCGTGGCCTGGCCCGTGCCGCCGCTGGCGACGTCCAGCTCCGCGACGGGGCGGATGTCGCTTTCCACCGCGTTGAGCAGGTTCACCGCCAGGCGGTCGTAAGGCGGCTCGACCTCGCCGCCGCGCGCCCGGTAGAGCCCGACGCGAGGCAGCGGCTCGACGACGGCCCCGGCCCCGCTGGGGCGCACCGCCAGCGTCGCCGGGCCCTCGTAACGCAGCGCGTCGCCGGCGACGGGCACCGGCAGCGCCACCGTCTGGCCGGTGCGGTACGCCAGCGCCGCCTCGTCCGCCAGCGCGCCCAGGCCCAGCACCTGCACCACGTTGCTCATGAAGACGGGAAAGCTGACGTACAGCGGCCAGTTCGACTCCATCACGTCGAACGACGCGACGATGTGCCGCACGCCGTCGCGCTGCACCTCGGCGATCACCGGCCCGGTCTGCGCGGTGGCGAGGATGCGCCCGTCGCGCGGCACGGCGAGGCGTCCCGGGCGGCGCAGCACGACGTGATCGAGCGCGACGTGGCGCATCACGCTGTGGCCGCGCTGCCAGTCCAGCACCGCCTGCGCGGCCGGGTCGTCGTCGCGGGCCGGGCGCAGCGTCAGGCGGTCCATCGGCGGGGCGGCGCCGCAGTAGAGGCTGTCGACGGGAGGCACGTCGTCGGGGCTGTAGCGATCGAAGACGATCGCGTCGTAGCCGCCGGCCTCGGCGCTGGTGTCCTGCCAGCCGCCGCGGCGCAGCGACGCGGCGCTCTGCTGCTCGAACCGGTCCGGTGACATCGTCACCAGCTCGCGCACGCCCACGCTGTCGATGACGCGCTCCAGGAAGCTGTTGCCCTTGGGCACCAGCAGCACGCGCAGCCGCCGGGCCGGGGCGAGCATCAGCCGCGCGGTGTCGTCGGCGGCGAGCTGGTCACGGTGGTCGTGGCTGATCTCGACCAGCGCCGCGTCCTCGCTGGTGAAGGCGAACTGCACCGTCTCCGTGCCCGGGCCCGCCTCGTCGGCCGGGGCGAGGCGCAAGGCCTCGACGCGCCGGGCGCTGCCGTCGACGCGCAGCGTCAAGTCCGTCGTCAGTTCGCGCGGCCCGTAGTTCGCCACCCGCGCCAGGACGCGCACCTGCTCCGGCTCGTCGAAGCTGCGCCGCGCCGAGAACGCCACGATCCCCACGTTGTCCACCGCGGCCGCGTCGTCGCTGCCCACGGCCACGTAGCGGATCCGGGCGCCTTGCAGCGACAGCGGCGGCGACGAGGCCGGGCGATGCACGCGTCCGTCGGTGACCACGTACACCATCAGCGCCGCGTCATCGTCGGCGGCCGCCTCGGCGGCGTAGGGCTCGATGAGCTGCAACGCCGGGATCAGCCTCGCGCGTTGATCGGTGGCCTCGACGCGGGCGACAGCCTCGCGCAGGCGCGAGCGGTCGCTGGTGAACTGCTCGACGACGCGGGCCTGCTCGGCGAAGCTGACCACCATCGCCGCCGCCCCGTCGAGGCTGTCGACGATCGCCTGGGCGCGTCGCCTGGCCTCGTCCAACCGCGTGGGCTCGCCGTCCGTGGCGTTCATCGAGGCCGAGTGATCCATGAGGATGACCACGCGCTGCCCCGGGGCCGCGGCGGCGTCGATCGCCGGGCGGGCCATCGCCACCAGCAGGGCGCCGAGGATGAGCAGTTGCAAGAGCAGCAGCAGGTTCCGGCGCAGCTTCTGAAACGGCGCGTTGACCTGCATGTCCTGCACGGCCTTTCGCCACAGCAGCGTCGAGGGCACGACGACCTCGCGCCGTCGCAGCTTGAGGAAGTAGAGCGCGACGAGCGCGGGCACGGCGATGGCGGCGGCGATCAGGGCGGTGAGGGGGGAGAGAAAGCCCATGGGTTACCTCGGATGGAACCACCGATGCATTGTGATGCACACCGATAGCCTCATAATGCGATCCTCTTCACGTCCAGGCGCGGGTTGCCAAAGTTGATCAGCAGGCAGGTGCGATACTGCGTGGCCTTGAGGTAGTTCAGGCATTGAGCCAGGTGAATGTCATCCAGCTTGCGCGCGACCTTCAACTCCACGAGCAGGCGATCATTGACAACCAGATCCGCGAAATAGTCTCCAACGCACACACCGTCATACCAGACCTTCACCGGCACCTGCTGTTCTGCCGTCAATTCCGCCTTGCGCACCTCGTGGGCCAGCGCATTCTCATACACCTTCTCCAGAAACCCCACCCCAAGCGCATTCTGCACCCGAAACGCGCAGCCAATCACCGCTTCGCTCACAGCGTCATGATCAGATCGCTTCACTTTCCTGGCATCAACATCCATCATCGGTGTGCATCACCATGCATCGGTGGTTCATCCCCTCTCATCCCAGCAGCCCGCGCTCGCGGAGGTATTTCATCACCACGGTCTGGAACGCCACGGACGTGTCGCTCATCATGTACGCGATGCCGCGCTTCATGCAGGTGTCGCGCACGTGCTGGCAGTAGGCGGCGAGCGTCGCCTTGTAACGCTTGACCAGTTGGCTGGAGATCGACACCTCCGCCACGTCGCCATCCTCGACGTCGCGCAGCCGCAGATCGCCCGCGAGCTGCCCGGCCACCGGGTCGAGCTCCTGCGGAGCGAGCAACTGCACGGCATACGCGTCGAAGCGATCCTGCGCGAGATAGCGCATCGCGTCGCCAAGCTCGCCCTTGTCGAAAAAGTCGCTGACGACGATCACCAGCCCCGGCTGGCGCTGCACCAGCGCGATCCGCCGACACACGTTGGCGAAGTGCCCGGCGAAATCCTCGCCCGGCGGCGCGGGGGCCTGACGCTCAAGAAACTCCAACAGCCGCGACACCGGTCGCCGGCCGCGCAGCCCCGGCAACTGATCCGTGATCGTGTGCGTGAAGCTCACCAGGTTCACGCGGTTGTAATTCACCAGCCCGATGTAGCCCAGCGCCGCGGCGATGCGCTTGGCGTAAAGCAGCTTGTTGGGCTGGCCATAATCCATCGAAGCCGTCACGTCCAGCACCACGGTGACGCTCAGGTCCTCTTCCTCCATGAACAGGCGCAGGAAGAGCTTGTCCAGGCGGGCGTAGAGGTTCCAGTCGATGAAGCGAAGGTCATCGCCGACGACGTAGTTGCGATAGTCGGCAAACTCGACGCTCTGGCCCTTCTTCTTGCTCCGCCGCTCACCCTGCATCTTGCCGGTGAGAATCTTGCGCGACAGCACATCCAGCCGCTCGAGCTGGTGCATGAACTCGGGCGAGAGGAGGGCGTCGGAGCCTGATGTCGTTGCAGATTCGGTCATCGTTGATTAGCCACAGATGCACGCAGATGCACACGGATGGGAAAGGTCATGAAACAACACGGCATTCAGGCCGCCCAGGTTGCCACCAGTGCTCCAGCGAGAAGAAGCAGCAGGGTCGGCTTGGCTCCCGTGCGCCAGGCCCCGGTCGGCCGAAAAAAGAACGCGCGGACACTGGGCCCGGCAACGCTCCAGAAGACCCACAAAAGCTCCACCGGGCGGACGGGGTAATCGTGATCGCGCCACCGGTTGCTCGGGGAATACGGCCGCGTCGCCGGCGCAAGGGCAACAAGCATCATGCTGATCCCAATAAACACCGAAACCAGAATCTTTTCACCAGTGTCAACCACGTTGGAGCCCCAGAGAACCTACACCTGTCCCGTTTGCATTTCGTGTTCATTTGTGTTCATTCGTGGCCTTGTCTTATCCGTGTTCATCCGTGTGCATCTGTGGCTTACTCTTCACACCCGCACCGGTCCCGCGTCCGCGGGCAGGTTGTCGATGATGTCATTCAGCACCATGTCCGGTGTCATGGCCTCGGCCTGGCCTTCGAAGTTGAGCAGCACGCGATGCCGCATCGCCGGGCGCAGCACCGTCTTGATGTCGTCGATGCTCACGTTGCCCCGCCCATCGAGCAGCGCCCGCACCTTGCCCGCGAGCACCAGCGCCTGGGCGGCCCGCGGCGAGGCCCCGTATCGCAGAAACTGCTTGCTCAGGCTCGTGGCGTGCTCGCCGTCGGGATGCGTCGCCAGCACGCCGCGGATGGCGTAGTCCTGCACGTGCGGGGCGATGAGCACCTGACGGACGAGCTTCTGATACGCCAGGATCTTCTCGCGATCGAGCACGGCGTTGATGGTGGGCGACTCGCTGCGCGTGGTGCGATTGAGGATCTCGTGCAGCTCTTCGCGCGTCGAGTAGCCGACGTCGAGCTTCAAGAGGAAGCGGTCGAGCTGGGCTTCGGGCAGGGGGTAGGTGCCTTCCTGCTCGATCGGGTTCTGCGTGGCCATGACGAAAAAGGGCGGGGCCATCTGGTGCGTCGTGCCGCCGACGGTGATGCTCTTTTCCTGCATCGCCTCAAGCATGGCCGACTGCGTCTTGGGGGTGGCGCGGTTGACCTCGTCGGCCAGGACGATCTGGGCAAAGAGCGGCCCGCGCTGGAACTGGAACTGCCGGCTGACGGTGCCGTCGGCGTTCTGCTCCTCGACGACGATCGTGGTGCCGGTGATGTCGGCGGGCATGAGATCGGGCGTGAACTGGATGCGGGAAAAGTGCAGGGACAGGGCGTCGCTCAAGCAGCGGATGAGCAGCGTCTTGCCCAGGCCAGGCACGCCTTCGAGCAGCGCGTGGCCGCCGACGAAGAGGCAGGTGAGCACGCCGTCGACGATCTCGTCGTGGCCGACGATCATCTTGTTGATCTCGTCGCGCACGAGCTTGTAGTCGCG